>JAZRTW010000194.1:0-7657 GCA_045652265.1 Eubacteriales bacterium
GGCGTTAGCCCTGCGGATATAACCGTGCTTCTCGTGTACGTGGAAATGAGGAACAAAAATGGACAAGGCTCTGTTTAAAAATTCGCTCCTTTCGGGAGCGGAAAAAATGGGCATAGGTATAGACGACGCTTGCTTTGAAAAGTTCGAAAAGCTATACGAGCTTATGCTCTCGGAAAACGAAAAGCAAAATCTAACGAGAATAGTCAAAGAAAAAGAGGTTGCAGAAAAGCACATGCTTGACAGCTTAACGCTTTCGGAATTCTTGAATAGCGGAGTAAGGCTTGCCGATATAGGCTGCGGTGCGGGCTTTCCCACACTTCCCATAGCCTGTTTGCGAAGCGACGTTCGTATAATTGCCGTCGATTCGACGGAAAAACGTATACGATACGTAAACGAGACGGCAAGGGCTCTCGAACTTCCAAACGTAAGCGCTATTGCCGCAAGAGCAGAAGAACTCGGCAAAAAAGAGGCTTTCCGCGAAAGTTTCGACGTATGTACCGCAAGAGCCGTAGCATCACTTAACGTTTTGTGCGAGTATTGCTTGCCTCTTGTAAAAGTGGGCGGTGTGTTCGTTGCTATGAAGGCAAATGCAAAAGAAGAAATTGAAAACGCCAAGAAGGCTGTAGCCGTTTTAGGCGGTAAGATAGTAAAAATAAAAGAATTAAGGCTTCCCTTCTCGGATTCCGAAAGAACGATAATCGTTATCGAAAAGATAAAGCCTACTCCGCTCACGTATCCGCGCGCTCACGGTGCGATAAGCAAGAAGCCGTTGTAAAATAAAAAACAACGAAGCTCTGTTGAGCTTGTGTGTTTTTTTATTTGCTTATTGCTTCTTTTATGGCGATGGAAAGCTGGTCGGGGCAAGAGGTGGGCTTTAAGCCGCACTTTATACCCGAAAGTCTTTTTATCGCTTCTTCCGCGCTCATACCTACTACTAGGCTTGCTACGCCCTTGGTGTTTCCACTGCAACCGCCGTCGAATTTAACGTCCGTTACGATGCCGTCTTCAACTTCAACGTGGATACCTCTTGAGCAGGTGCCTTTGGTTTTGTAATCAACTGTCTTCTTCATAATTACTCCTATATTTTAATATTTTTATCCTAAATCAATACCTTTTCAAGCTTCTTTAATGCTATCTTCTCTATTCTTGACACGTATGAGCGGGAGATGCCGAGAAGTGCCGCTATCTCTCTTTGCGTTTTTACGGTATAGCCGAAAAGCCCGTAGCGGTAGCATATTATCTCCCTTTCCCTCGCGGTGAGGCTTTCGCCGACGGCACGAAGAGCCTTGGCGCTTTTTATCTTACGGTCGATCTGCTCGCATATATCGTCGTCACAGCTCACAACGTCCATATACGTAAGCGCATTGCCGTTTTTGTCCGTGTCTATCGGATCGTTTATGCTTACCTCCGCACCCGTTTTCTTTAAGCTTCGAAAATACATAAATATCTCGTTTTGCAAGCACTTTGCTCCGTATGTGGCAAAACGCGTTCCGCTTTCAAGGCTGTAGCTGTCGACTGCCTTTATGAGTCCTATCGTACCTATCGAAAGAAGGTCGTCTTGGTCATAGCTTCCGCTGTATTTTTTCACGATATGCGCTACGAGCCTTAAATTTCTTTCGATAAGCGTAGCACGCGCCTTCTTGTCACCCTTCTTCATTTTTTCAAAGCATTCCCTCTCCTCTTTCGGTGACAGGGGCGGTAGAAAGCTCATATTTCCGCCTATTTTTAAGGTGACGAGGAAAAATGAGCATATAACGGCGATAAGATCAAGCATAAGCATACCTCGTTTTTTATTTAAGCTTATGCAAGAGAAGCTTGAAAAAGAAGCGTGCGGATTTATTTATTGGGACCGGGGCGGTGCTTTGCGGTGAACTCCTTGACGTCTATCCTTATCACGCTTACGACGTTTACCATTTTGTCGGTAAATTCGAAATCCTTTCCCGTTTGCGTTTTCATAAGCACCTTGAGTCCCTCGCGCTTTTCGTCGATATCGTCAAGGATATGTGCCGTGCCCTCTGCCATAACGCTTGAGTAGGACGTGCCGTATCTGCAGGCGATATCGCCTTCAAAGGGGACTACGTCACAGTCTATCTCTACGAATACGTCGGGCTTTTTTCTTATTATATCTATCTTTCTGCCTTCGGTCGCACCGTGGATGTACAGCGTAAGGCGACCGTCTGTAAGCGTATAGCCGTAGTTCATCGGCACGACGTAGGGCATATTATCGTCAACGAGTCCTATATGCGCTATCTTCGCTTGGTCGAGAATTTTTACTATCTCGTTTATATCCGTGACCTCTCGTTCGCGTCTTGTCATTCCTTTTTTCATCATAAGTCTTGAAGCTCCTTTATTATATATGCTATTGCGTGATGCGTGTTTTTAGGTGCAAATCTGTCCGCAACCGCCTTTACTTCGGGAAGTGCATTTTCAACGGCGTAGCCGATATCCGCATCTCTTATCATCTCGATATCGTTTGTGTAGTCGCCGACGGCAACTACGGTTGGTGCATCGCCGAAATAATCGCAGACCTTTTTAACGCACAGGTGCTTGCCGGAGCCGATGGGTAATACCTCGGTTAAAATTTCGGCGCTTTTTACTACCCTCGCAAGTCCTTCGAAATTTTCATTGGCATACTCATAAAGCCTTGTCGTAAGCTCGTTTTCGCCTACAAAAACTGCCTTAAAAGCTTCCTTTTCACCAAATAAAGCATTTGTGAGCTCATCTTTATTTCTGCAAATAACGGTCTGGTCACGGTAATTGACTGCGGTTACGAATCTTTCGCCCTGTGCTGTTTCGAAAAGCTCAAGCGCGACGTTTTTTGCACCGTCGTCCAAACTCTTCGTCCAAAGGTCTTTCCCGCTTTCGACGTCGTAAATATGCGAGCCGTTTAAGGCAATTATGGGAAACTTTGGCTTATACCCGAGCGTTTTCTCGGCGTAGTCATAATGGCGTCCGGAGCTTATTATGAATCTGCCTCCGTTAGAGGTGAAATACTCGATAGCGTCAAGATTTTCTTTTGATATTACGCCCTCGCCATTCGTAAGCGTTCCGTCGATATCGGAAAAAAGGACTATGTTTTCAAACTTCTTC
Source organism: Eubacteriales bacterium (assembly GCA_045652265.1). Classification (GTDB taxonomy): domain Bacteria; phylum Bacillota; class Clostridia; order Oscillospirales; family CAG-272; genus CALCTE01. The sequence continues at coordinate 3,091 of JAZRTW010000194.1, forward strand.
ACTTTGTACTCCCTTAAACCTTGTCTAATATCTTTACAGAGGGGAAATCCCCGAGTATCAGTCCTACGAGCCTTTCTCCGTCATCGGTAAGACTGCTTTTTTCGATAAATATTTCATCTGCATCAAGACTTAAAGCGTATCTGACGAGTGCTTCCGTGTTCTCGCACTCTCCGCTTGCCTTTATTATTATAACGGCACCTTTGAGTCTAGGCTTAAAGCCCTTGTGCAGAATAGCCATAAGTATATCTCTTACCGTATAAACAACGGAGAAAAACAGCCCCAAGGAAAGCATTATTATAATAATGTTATCGTTCATAGCTTTAGTCCTCCCTTATAGTTTATGCCGTGGGAGATTACTTTGATATAGACTTTATTACATCTGCTGCCTTGCTTCCTACGTATTTATCTATGGGCATACCGTAGGATATGAGCTTTCTTACCGCAGTTGAGCTTATGCCTTTTATGCTCTCGTTTGCAGGCAAAAATACCGTCTCCAATTCGGGCGCAATGCCTTGGTTTACGCGTGCGATATTTGCTTCGTATTCAAGGTCCTTTGCATCTCTTACACCCTTAACGAGTGCCGTAGCGCCCATCTTCATTGCAAGCTCGGCAACTATGCCGTCACAGAAGATGACTTCGGCGTTTGCTATATGGCTTACAGCAGCTTTTACAATGTCGATTCTCTGAGAAGGAGTGAACATATACGTCTTCTCGGCGTTTTGCGCGATAACGACGTAAACTTTTAAAAATAGCTTTGCCGACCTCTCAATTATATCTATATGCCCCAAGGTGATGGGGTCGAAGGAGCCCGGAACAAAGGCTATGCTTTCCATTGCCATTACAAGCTCTCCTTCTTTTGAAGCTTCGTAACGAAAGTCTTGCCGTAGCGGTAGACCTTGACAGTCTCGTAGCCATAGCACTCTATCGGCTCGTCCTTGTCGCTTTCGACTATGACGAAAGCACCTTCGGAAAGAAGATTGCCCTCTATAAGTTTTTTAAGCGCGTCAAGCGCAAAGTCGCTTGAATAGGGCGGGTCTATGAACACGAGATCGAACTCGCGTCTTCCTGCAGCACTTTTAAGGTATTCCTTATATCCACTGCAAAGCACGAGGCTTTTTGGATAGAGCTTCGTTTTTTGGCAGTTGCGCTTTATAAGCTCTACCGCCTTATCGTTTGAGTCAACGAAAACACAGTTTTCTGCGCCTCGGCTTAATGCTTCGAGTCCGAGCTGACCGCAACCGCCGAAAAGGTCTAGCACGCGTCTTCCCTCAATATCAAACTGTATGGCGGAAAATATGCCTTCCTTGACCTTCTCGGTCGTAGGACGCGTTATCTCCTCGCCCTCAAGTGTCTCAAGTCTTGTTCCTCTTGCAATTCCCGTAATAATTCTCATTTTTATTTTACCTCGTGAAGTTGTTTATATATACTTTCTGCTATTTTCGGTGAAATACCCTTTACCGCCGTAAGCTCCTCGACGCTTGCATTTTTCAAATTTTCAAGGCTTCCGAAATGAGCTCGGAGCGCGTTTGCCTTTACCTTGCCTATTCCGTCAAGATTTTCAAGGCTGCTTTTACGTACGGACTCTCTTCTGCGCTTATCCATACGGGATAAGCTGTAGCGGTGAACCTCTTCCTGTATCTTGTAGATAAATGAAAATATCTCCGCTTCCTTTGCAATGGATATCTCACGCTCTCCGTCAGTAAGCGTTCTCGTTTTGTGGTGCCTGTCTTTGACCATACCGAATACGGGTATTTCAAGCGAAAGCTCCGAGAGCACCTTATTCAGCGCGCTGACTTGGATTTCGCCGCCGTCGGCAAGTATCAGATCGGGCATCGGTAAAAAGCTCTCGTCGCCCGATAATGCACGCTCTAGGCGTCTTTTAAGCGCCTCTGCCATACACGCGCTGTCGTTTTGCCCGTCGAAGTCTTTTGCGTTAAAGCTACGGTATGCTTTTTTGTTGAATGCGCCTTTATCGACGACTATCATACCCGTGCTTATAAAATCGCTTCCCCAATTCGATACGTCATAGCTTTCTATCCTCTCGGGGTATACCTCAAGCGACAAAAGATTTGCAAGAAGCGTAAGCGTTTTGCCCTCTCTGCGACTTTTTTCATTGTACGCACGCACGTACTCTGCGGCGTTTGCAAGTACCATATCGCAAAGCTTTTTGTTGTCGCCTATCTTCGCTTTTGAAAATACGACCTTTCTTCCCGCTCTTTCGGAAAGATAGCCTTCAAGCGCCTGCTTTTCTTCGTCGCTGACGTCTATATTCGTAAATATCCGTGTAGGGATATCCGCTCTTTTTTCGTAAAGGTCATAAAGCACACTGCAAAAGCTCTCGCCGTCGACAACTGTATCGGAAGCAAAGCGATAGGATATCTTATCCCCAAAGCAACCGTCTCTTACGGTTGCAAGCGTTATCGCAGAGCCCTGCTCTCCCTCGTATAAAGCAACATAATCGGCATTTTTCTCGGTACTACCCTGCACCCTCTGCCTCTCACGGAGAGCTTTTATGCTTCTTATGGCATCGCGGTATCCCGATGCCTTTTCAAATTCAAGATTTTCGGACGCCGCCTCCATTTTGCTTTCAAGAGAGCGCACGACCTTTTCCTGATGCCCCTTCAAAAACATACGAACGTCATCAACTATATCGGCATACTCCGATTCATTTATCTTGCCCGTACAAACTCCAACGCAACGACCTATGTGGAAATTGAGGCAAGGGCGCTGTTTGCCTATATCTTTTGGGAAGCTCTTCTTGCAGGTCGGCAAGGCAAAAAGCTTTCCGACAAGGTCTGCAAGGCGCCCTGCAGAGCCTACGGTACTGTAAGGCCCGAAATATTCACCCGTGCCGTTACGTCTTCGCGTGACGGTTATTCTAGGATATTTTTCAGCCGTAAGCTTTATATACGGATAGCTTTTGTCGTCTTTAAGAAGAATATTATATTTCGGAAGATACTTTTTTATCTGGATATTTTCCAAGATAAGTGCTTCGCTCTCGCTCTGCGTTAGGATATAGTCGAAGTCGCTTACCGCGTTTACCATTTTTTCCGTTTTTATGCTGTGGGGTATCTTGGAAAAATACTGCGATACGCGACTACGTAATTTCTTCGACTTTCCTACGTAGATAACTTCTCCCTCGGCGTTTTTCATTATATATACGCCGCTTGAAAGCGGAAGCTCTGAAGCTTTTTGATAAAGCTCTTCTCTCGTCACTTTTTCGTCACCTTCAAATATCTCTTATTTGAGTTCGACCACGGTTACGCCGTAATCTCCCTCTCCGTAAGCACCTGCCCTGAAGCTCTTTACGCGCTTGTCTCTCTTTAAGCATTGCCACAAGTGGTTACGCAAAGCGCCCGTGCCCTTGCCGTGAAGAAGCGTTACGGTGTGCACGCCCGCCCTTAATGCGTCGTCCATATATCTGTCGGTCATAAACCAAGCGTCGTCGCCCGTCTGTCCCCTCATATCAAGCTCCATCTCAAATTCCTTAGTGGACGGGATATAGCTCGCGCTCTGCACTTTTTTCTTCTTTTTGAGTGCGGCTTTGTCGGGCTTTGCAAGCTTCGATATATGAAGCTTCGTGCGTATTAAGCCTATCTGCAACTCTACGTTGCCGTCCTTGTCGGGTGCTTTGTTTACCGTAGCGTTTTGCTTCATATCGGGTATAAATACCGCATCGCCCGCCTTAACGGACTCTACGGGCTCGTAGTCCGACATATCAGCTTTTCTTACAGGGTTTGCCTCATCGTCAAGTTTATCAAGCGATTTTCCTATCGCGCGCCTTGCTTTATCAAGGTTTTGCGCAAATTCTTCTCTTTCCTTTGCCTTACGAAGCTCGTCAAGCTCCGCGAGCACGTATTCGCTCGTCGCTCTTGCGCTTCTGACTATTCTTGCCGCTTCGGCTCTCGCTTTTTCGTATTCCTTATCCGCAAGCTCCGCCTTCTTTTTTGCTTCCTTTACGGCTTCTTCATACTCCGCTTTCGCTCTTATGCTCGCGTTTTCGGCTTCGTCCCTCTTTCTTTCCATATCCATTCTCGTCGCTTCGAGCTTTTGCAAAACGTCCTCAAAGTGAAGGCTGTCGCTCGATATAAAGGACTTGGCCTTATCGACGATATATTCCGGAAGTCCGAGCTTCTTCGATATGGCAAAAGCGTTTGATTTTCCGGGTGTACCTATTATAAGTCTGTACGTCGGTTTTAAGGTATCGACGTCAAACTCACACGATGCATTTTGTACGCCTTTGGTATTGAGAGCGTACGCCTTTATTTCTGCGTAGTGAGATGTGACCGCCAAAAATGCGCCTTTTATCTTTAAGTCTTCCAGAATTGCGTTTGCAAGCGCCGCTCCTTCTACAGGATCTGTTCCGCTTCCCAGCTCGTCAAGGAGCACCAAGGAAGTTTCGTCCGCCTGCTCTAAAATTGATATGACGTTTACCATATGTGCCGAAAACGTTGAAAGGTTTTGTTCTATGCTCTGCTCGTCACCTATATCCGCGAGGATATCGGAGAAAATGACGAATTCCGAGCCGCTTTCGGCGGGGATATGAAGTCCGCTCTGTGCCATAAGA
>JAZRTW010000195.1:0-8001 GCA_045652265.1 Eubacteriales bacterium
TCGCAGTCGTTAAAGTCGGGTACGCCGTACCAGCCCGTCGCTATCTGCAGAAGATAAAGTCCCGATTGGTGCTCGATAGTTTGCACGTTTACCTCTTCGTTGAGGATTCTGTAGGAAATCCAATTCGAAAGATAGCTTGAAAGCTCGTTTCTCGTGTTAAAGTCGGCGGCTTTTACGTATACGTTGCCGCTTTCGGATTCAAAAGTTTCTCCATTTTCGGAAATATTAAGCGAAAGCCACCACATTCCCTTGTAGCAGAACTCGTACCAAGCTTCGAGATAGGGACGAATCTCCTTTCGGAACGCCGCTTTGCTCATGTGGTCAAAGGGAGACGTTTCTCCCGACGCGGCGAGATTGAACTTCGTCGGATCGAGCGCGGTTTCATCGCCGCCGCCGTTTTCACCTTGTATATTTTGCGGCTTTGCACCGCAGGAAGCCGTACATAAAACGAGTATGACGGCGAGTGCAAAGAGTAATATCTTTTTCATTAAAACACCTCGTAGCAGTAATTTCGTTTACATTGTATCACAGGAAAAGGTCAAAATCAAGAAAAACGCGTCTATATCGTCTATATTTTGACCTTAAACTCCCTTTTGCATTTGGGACAGTCGACGCGGTGCTCACCGCGTTTTTTCGGCAGGCGTAATACCGCCTTGCAATAGGGGCATTTTTTATATGAATGTGTCTTTCTGTCGCGCCACATACTTTTTCTTAAAGCAAAGAAATTTTTGATTTTTGCCCTGAAAGCGAGGAACTTTCTGTTTTCCGCGCTTCTCTTGTATATATTTTTGGAAAACATTCTGAAAAATACCGTAAGCGCGCAGATAAGCGCCAAAGCGAGCACTACGGTCTTCGCAATACCTCGCAAAAACAAACCCACGAGCACGAGCGCTATATACACGACGAGCAAAAAGCGGTTTAAATTATCGTTTCCGTATCTTCCGTACATAAAACGTACGATGCGGTTTTTCAGTTTATTGAACATATACTCTCCTTAACAGTAAAACCTTCTGCAACAGCAGAAATTCAAACATTGCATAAAGAACCATAAAACGCAAATACCGGGGATACGTCCGCCGAATCCGCCGTAGCCTTGGCGCGTGCCCGAGTACACAGACGCGCCCTCCTCAAGTCGCCTTAAAAGCTCTGCGTATTCGGGATTTTGCGTATCCATCGCGCACGCCGTCTTCGCGTGCTCAAGCGCCGTGACCTTGTTACCCATACCGTAGTTTGCGATGGCGCTGAAATAATACCACTGCGCACTGCGGTTTTGTATGCCCGAAAGCACGTTTAGGGCTTGGGCAAAATAGCCCATATTTATATAGCGCGCCGCCGCGGCGTACAGGCTTTGATCGGAACCCGCGCCGTATGCGCCGCCGTAGCCACCGTATGAGCTGCCGTAGGAACCGCCGTAGGAACCGCCGCCTGCGGTCTTGCCGTTTTTTATCATATCGTAGGCTTGGTTTATTCTCGCCATTTTTTCCGCCGCGCTTTTATCGTTTGGGTTGAGGTCGGGGTGATATTTTTTCGCGAGGCGTCTGTACGCCTTCGTGACCTCTTCGTCGGAAGCTCCGGGAGAAAGACCGAGCTCTGCGTAAGGATTATCTATCATTTTTCTTTACCTTTCAGGATTTCGTACTTGAGCCACATTCCCGAATAGATGACGTTTTTCACCACTTCGTCATCGTTTGCCTCGGGAAGACGTTCAAGACAGGCTTTGATATCTGCGGAAAGAAGCTCTAAAATACTTTGAAACTCGCGCTTTGAATAAAAGCTCATCGGGTTATAGCGAGCTTTTTTCAAGTCCTTTTTCAAATCTATGCAGGCGTCGGCAATATATATGAATTTGCCCAAAGCCTTGCCAAGCTCCGAAAGCTCTATGCTTTTTTCTCCGTATGCGAATACGGCTTCGAGCGCTGATGCAAACGCCGCCGCCGCTTTGTCGGCGTTTGACTCGCCTGCTTTCTCCAGCGCGGAAAGCTCGGATAAAGCGCTTTCTACGAGGGCGCATTTATCGGGGTATATTGACGCTATCCTATCGTACGAGCCCTTTAGCTTTTCGGCGTTACGTTTTGCTATCTTACTACCGTCGTCCTTGAAGTCGTCAAGAAGCTTATGGTACGAAAGCACGACGTTCATATCTGCCGCGTAGTCTATAAGCGCGCTTTCGGTGTACTCGCGCTTTTTTACGGGGTGCGGTAAGCATCGCGCACTTTTCGTTACGCCGCCGTCTTTATAAACATCGGAGAGGACGAGCGCAAGGAACGCTATATCGTAGTTTAAGGTGTATTTTGCAAATTTTCCGTGGCGTAAGGAAAGGCTTTTGCATATACCGCAATATAGCTTTCCGTAACGCGCCCTTCCCTCTGCGGAAAGCGCCTTTTCGTTTGGAAGAACAAGTCCGAACACAATAAGCCCCCCTTCGCTTTATGTGTATATACTACAGTATAAATGTGAATTAAATATGAACGCGAGAAATCAAATCACGAAGAAAGCTTTTTGAACGAGATGTTAAACGCCGTACCTATTTTGTCGGAGCTTTCGACGCTTATCTTACCGCCGTGCTTTTCCACGGTGTCCTTTGCGATGGAAAGTCCGAGTCCGAATCCGCCCGCCTGCCTTGCCCTTGCGTCGTCTGGGCGGTAAAAGCGGTCGAATATGTGCAAGAGGTGCTCTTTGGGTATGGGAAGACCGCTGTTACGTACGGTCAAGTTGACCTTGCCCGCCGCTTCGTATAGGAATACGTCGATGTTTCCGCCCTCGTTTGAATACTTCACGGCGTTATCGAGAAGAATGTAAAAAAGTCTTTCAAGTATTTTCGCGTCACCGCTTATGGATAAGCCGTCTGCTATCTCACTTTTAAGCGTTTTACCCGACTCAAAGACGGGGGCTTCGAAAGCAAGCACCACCGATTTTAAGAGCTCGGAAAGGTTTACGGGCGAAGTTTTTTTCTTTTCTTTTTTCGAAAAATCGCTTTTTGCGAGAGTGAGCATATCGCAAACGAGCAAATTCATACCGTTTGCCTCGCTTTTTATGTGCTCTATCTGCTTTTGCTTTTCCTTTATTGTCGCGTCGGGAGAGGCAGAGAGCAGTTCTGCGTTTGCAAGCACTACCGTTAGCGGCGTTTTAAGCTCATGAGACGCGTCTGCAATAAAGCGGTTCTGCTTTTCGATGGAGCGCTTTACGGGATTTATTGCCCATTGTGCAAACGCGACGCTTATCACGAGAAATACCAAAAACATAACGCCGCCTATTATAAGGCACAGCGTTTTAAGGCGCGAGAGGGCGTCAAGCTCCGCACTTATATCCGCAAAGGCGACTACGTCGCCGTAAAACTTGCTTTCGGTGACCATATATCGAAGCTCTTCTTTTTTTATGACGCCTATCTTATCGTCGGAAGTATAACAGCTTTTTACGAGATTTTCAAATCTTTCCTCGTTCGTTACGGTCACGTTGTTTCCTATAAGAGAGCCTACGCTTCCGTTGGAATTCATCGTGACGTAGAAAGTGACGATGCCGTTTTGTGTCCTGCGCGAATTAGCGTCCTTTCCCACGTCGAAATAGGTGTCGAAATCAAAGGGCGTATCCACCGCCGACTTCATTGCGCTTATGCTGTCACCGTAATATTTTTTTGACGTGGTGTTATATAAAAATGCAAAAGCCGCGGAGAAGACTGCTACCACTATCAGCATATTTATTATGATGAATTTAATTTTAAGCTTCTTTATCACTTACGTCGCCCCCTTCCGTAAGAAAATATCCCTGCTTCCTTGCAGAGCTTATCTGTACGCGTGAATTCAAAAATCCGAGCTTTTTTCTCAAAAATGAGATATAAGCTTCCACGTTATTGTCCATAATATCGCTGTCGCCGCCCCACACCTTGTTTATAAGAGTTTCCTTCGAGAGTATAAGTCCGCGGTTTGACATCAGCACGCGCATTATTTCAAATTCCTTTGCGCCGAGATGTATGCTCTTTTGTCCGCAGGAGAGGTTATATGCAGAGAGGCTTAAAACGAGATCACCGAATGAAAGCTCGGAAAGCACCACCTCGCCCTTACGGCGCGCCACGGCACGTATCCTTGCGAAAAACTCTTCCGTTGAAAAGGGCTTTGTAAGATAATCGTCCGCGCCGAGATCAAGCCCCTTTACCTTATCCTCCACGCTGTCCTTTGCAGTAAGCACCAAAACGGGCGTGTTTATCTTTTGCGCCCTTAAATTTTTAAGCACCTCAAAGCCTGACATCTTGGGAAGCATAAGGTCAAGCACGATAACGTCGTATCCGCCGCGCGCGGCGTAGTAAAGCCCGTCGCTACCATCGAAGACGGCGTCGACGCTGTGCTTTTGGGATATAAGCAGTTCCTTTAGTGTATCCGCAAGACGAAGCTCGTCTTCAACGATAAGTATGTGCATCATTCGACTCCTTTTGCAGTTATCATAACTCAATTCTACCACAAAATTTATTAAAAAAACCTTAAATTTTATAAATTCTTTAAATATTTCACCGCTTGTTATTGATTTTGCGCGTAATTTTTGCTAAAATATATGATGGAAATACGTTTTGAAACGGAGTGAAAATATAATGGGCTTCAAATTCGGCGCACAAAACGAAAAGAAGATCGATTCCACACAGGAATTCGTTATCCACACCGACAGAGAGGGAGAAATCAAGCAAACTCTTTTAACGGTCTACAACGCCTTGAAGGAAAAAGGCTACAATCCGATGAATCAGATGGTCGGATATATTCTTTCCGAAGACCCGACCTACATCACCAACCACAACAACGCAAGAAGCCTCATTCGTAAGATAGACAGAGATGAGCTTTTGAGGATACTTTTGGAAAGCTACATCAAGTAATGGAAAAAAGGCTTCTCGGTAAAAGCGGTCTTTCGGTATCGAGGCTTGCTTTCGGCTCCTTGACCGTCGGGCCTTTACAGGCGAATCTGCCCATAGAAGAGGGCGCGCGGATCATCGCCTACGCCTTTGACAGAGGCGTAAACTTTATCGACACCGCGCAGTACTACCAAAACTACGAGTATATCGGCAGAGCGCTTGAACTTGCGAAAAATAAGGACATAGTCCTCTCCACAAAAAGCTATGCTTATTCAAAAGAGCAGGCTGTCGAAGCCGTGGAGGAGGCACGTCGTAAAACGGGCAAGGACGTCATCGACGTCTTTATGCTTCACGAAACGGAAAGCGCGCTTACTATAAGAGGGCACATGGAAGCCGTAGAGTATTACGCAGAGCTTCGCGCAAAGGGTATCATAAAGGCGCTCGGCGTATCGACGCATCACGTCGCGGGTGTGCTCGGAGCGGTGAAGGCGGGCGTATTCGACGTTATCCACCCTATATTCAACTTAAAGGGGCTTGGAATTGCCGACGGAACGCGTGACGATATGGAAGCGGCGATAAAGAATGCGGCAGAAGAGAATATCGGCATATTCACGATGAAGAGTCTCGGGGGCGGAAATTTCCATTCTGACGCGCAAAGCGCCTTCGACTTCGTGCTTTCCAAGGACTATATCCACAGCGTAGCGGTGGGTATGCAGAGTATCGCCGAGGTCGATGCTAATATCGCGTATTTCGAGGGCAAGGGATTTAGCGAAACAGAAAAAGAGCGCCTTTCGGAGAAAAAGCGGCGTCTACATATAGAATCTTGGTGCGAGGGCTGTGGAAGATGCACCGAGCGCTGTCATCAAAAAGCACTTAAAATAGGGGCAGGCGAAAAAGCTGAGGTCGACACGGGAAAGTGTGTCCTTTGCGGATATTGCGCGCCGGTATGCCCCGTGTTTGCAATAAAAGTATTTTAGGAGGAACGAAAATGGCTGAAGAAAAGGTACTTGAATATATGGGCAAAACTCTTATGAGAAGCGGAAACACCGTATTTTACGGCGATCGCGAAACGGGAGTTTGGCTTCAGATCATCATTCTTGAGACGAAGAAGGTAAGTGACCTTGACCTCGCGACGAATGTGCTCGTTCAGATCGTCGACTACAGAGACGGCAAGGCGAATATCTTAAAGCAGGCGCAGAAGAAGGGCTTTTATGACGCTTTCGAGATCGGTACAATCTGGCTTGAAAGAGCGGAAAAGGGAACGCTGTAATTTAAACAAAAAAGAGTACGAACGCGGTTCGTACTCTTTTTTTAGGCCTTAGGCCATAGGCCATAGGCCGTAGTGAATAGGGATTAGGCCATAGGCAATAGGCCATAGGCAATAGGTCATAGTGAATAGGGATTAGGCATTGTATGGGTGAGGACTGCTTGCCCGTTTATCTATGCCGTTTTCTTCTTTTTACGGCGGATAACGAGCACCGTTATAAGTGCTATTACCGCAACCAAAATCACGATAACGCCTATGACCGCGTAGGTGAAGACGTTTGCGTTTCGCAAGAGATCTGCGGGAGAAAAGCTTGAATATACTACCTTTCTGCCGTCGGGCTTTTCGTAGCGGCTATCGAGTGTGCCGTCCATAGCGCCGATGTAGTTTGCTATTGCCGCCCACTCCTTTAAGGGCTTTCCGTTTTTGTCTTTTACAACGTAGTTTACGAGGTCTTCCGTCTTTATCGGTTCTCCGTTTTCATTGCGCGGAGTTATCGAAAGAAGCCCCATTGACGTTTCCTTGACACTTCCGAGCATCTGTCCCATATACATACCCGCGACGACGAAGTAAAGCTTATCTTTGTCGATGTCTTCGAGTGTGCCGTCTCGGCGCAACATAGCGTAATCGACCTTGTTGAATATCATTCTTTTCGTGTTAAACGAATATTCGACACCTGACATAAAGAGCTGCGCCGAGCGCATTAAAGGCTGTACGGACGCGTCAAGCTCTATAGCTGCCATAAGATCCTTTCCCGTAAGGTATATTCCGACGAGCTCACCCTCCGTGCCGACACCGAGAGATGCGGCGTTAAATATGTCGGAAACGGTGACGTTTCCTACGGGAAGGCTTCCGCGAATTACGCCCGAAGCCGTAATGGCAACGTCAACGCGCTTTCCCGTAGCCTTTTCCACCGCCGCTTTATACGCGTCGGAGAATATATTGCAGAGTGTGGATTCGTGCTGTGTTGCGTAGACCTCGTCCACCGTATCGAAGGTGTAGGGGTTATTTACGAGAACTTGGTCAAACGTATAGCCGTAAGCCGAAAGATAATCATCTTCGACGAGCTTTTTATAGTCTTCGACCAAAGAAGCGATGTTTTCGTCCTCTTTTACGCTATCGTCGACAGCAACCAAATCGTAAGAAGCCAAAGACGTCTTATCGCCGTCGAATTTGAGCTTCAAAACGCCGAGATTACGTCCGTATTCGGCGGCGGAAACTATAAGCGTTCCGTTAACCGAGATAGGCTCTTCGAGGGTGGTGTGAGTGTGTCCCGAGATTATGACGTCGATTCCGTCTACGGCTTTCGCAAGCTCGTAGTCCTCCCCCTTGCCGCCTTCCGTACCACTGTGCGAGAGGCATATAACGACGGGGTGAGCGCCGTAGGTACTTTCGCACTCGCTGACTGCGGCTTCGACCGTTTTCTTCGCTACCTCTGCAGGATCTTCGTATACCATTTCGGAGTTCGGTGCGCAGGCGTCGGCATCGTCGCCGAATATGCCGAATACGGCGTAATATACGCCGCCGCGCTCTATTATGACGTAGTCCTTTACTCCGTAGTTATTGTATGCTTCCCAAATCTCCGCATCGTCCTTTGCGGGCAGATAGTTTGCGCACACAAGATAAGGGAGTTTTTCGCCGCTTGCAACTGCCGCGTTAAGCATGGATTTAAGTCCCGATTTAAGATAATCGTACTCGTGATTTCCGAAGGTGGTGACGTCGTATCCCATAGCGCCCATCATACGAAGCTCGATAGCGGAGGTGGGATAAGCCGTTTGGAACAAAGAGCCCATCGAAAAATCGCCCGCATCGACTAAAAGTGCATCGGGAGCGCTTTGCTTTTCGGTGTTTATCACGCTCATAAGGCGCGCATACCCGCCGTAAGTGACTTTGCCGTTTTCATTGG
>JAZRTW010000196.1:0-4169 GCA_045652265.1 Eubacteriales bacterium
GGCCTATTGATTACGAATCAATTGCGCTACCACTGCGCCACATCAGCAAATATTGAAATTTAATATGCGAACAACAGTATATTACCACACCTTTTTTATTAAGTCAAGATGATTTTGAATTTTTTTCAAATATTAATACAAATTAATACAAAAAAATTAAATTATTTAAATTTTTTATATAAAACTATTGCATTTGTAATAAAATAGTGATAGAATGGTCACAAGAATGATAATGATTTAAGAAAGAGTGGTGTTTTTCCCCACTCTTTTGTGTTTGTTTGAGGGATATATGAAAAAAGAAATAATTATCGCTGAAGTAACAAAAATAGCAGAACCGTTATGCGAAGAGTTCGGACTCATCTTATACGACGTCGATTTCTTTAAAGAAGGCGCGGACTATAACCTTTGTCTTTTAATAGACAAAGAGGGCGGGGTTTTCATTGAAGACTGCGAAAGTTTAAGCAGAGCGATAGATCCGCTTCTTGATGATATCGCCGCTTTGGACTGTCAGTACTGCCTTGAAGTTTCTTCATGCGGTGCTGACAGAAAGCTCACAAAGCCTGCGCATTTTGACGGCGCTTTAGGTGAGAGGATAGAGATAGGCTTTTATACAAAGATTGACGGCTCGAAGAAGGCGATAGGCGTTTTGTTGGCGCATGATGAAGATACTTTGACTTTGGAAATTAACGGAGAAGAAAAGAAATACAATAAAAAAGATATAAGCTCTGCAAAGGTTGACGTAGATTACGACAAGCTCTTTGCGGAAAAGAATGTATAATTTCGGAGGATTGTCAGATGAACAGCGAATTTTTTACAGCACTTGACCTTATTGAAAAGGAAAAGGGGATACCCAAGGAATATTTGATCGAAAAGGTTGAGGCGGCTCTTTTGGCGGCATATAAGCAGGAATACCGCAAGGACGTTAACTGCAACGTAAGAATCGTAATTGACCAAAATAAAAAAGACGTTAAGATGTATAAGCAGTATAACGTTGTTGAGACTGTTGAAAATCCCAACTGTGAGCTTACGCTTGAGCAAGCGAAGACGCATAATAAGAGAGCAAAGCTCGGCGGCGTGATTGAGGAAGAGCTCAAAACAAAGAATTTCGGAAGAATTTCCGCACAGACCGCAAAGCAGGTTATAATCCAAGCTATGCGCGAAGCGGAGAGAACTCTTCTTGCAAAGCAGTTTGAAGACAAGAAGGAAGAGATTCTCACAGGTAAAGTTATCCGCGTCGATTCCGTAAGCGGAAACGCATATATAGAAATCGGCAAAAACGAGCTTTTACTTCCCAAAAACGATCAGATTGCAGGAGAAGAGCTTTATCCCGGAGATCACATCAAGGTATATCTTTCCGAAGTTAAAAAAGAGACGAGAGGCCCCATTGTTTCTATTTCGAGAACTCACGCGGGACTTATCAAGAGACTTTTCGAGCTTGAAGTTCCCGAGATACTTGACGGCACAGTAATTATAATGGGTATCGCAAGAGAAGCGGGCTCAAGAACCAAAATGAGCGTTATGTCAAGAGATCCCGACGTTGACGCTATCGGTTCTTGCATCGGTGCGAGAGGCGCTCGTATCAACAGTATCGTAAACGAGATCAAGGGCGAAAAGATCGATATTGTAAAATATTGCGAAGAACCCGAAGAGTATATCAAGATGGCGCTTTCTCCCGCTACGGTGAATGAAGTTATCAAGCTTGAAGAAAAGACCTATAGAGCTGTTGTAGACGAGGATCAGCTTTCACTTGCTATCGGCAAGGAAGGTCAAAACGCGCGTCTTGCCGCAAAACTTACCGGCTTGAAGATAGATATCAAGACATCAAGAGACTGATTATTTGAGGTAGTTTAATGAAAAAAATACCGATTCGCAAGTGTATGGGCTGTAACGCTCAAAAAGAAAAAAGCGAGCTTGTGAGAATTGTTCATTCTCCGGACGGGGAAATATCGGTTGACTTTACGGGCAAAAAGAATGGCAGGGGCGGATATATCTGTAAAGACCCCAAATGCCTCGCGATGATAATTAAATCACGCCGCCTTGAAAAGATATTCGATAAGAAAATTCCCGATTCCGTATATGAAGCTCTTGCAAAGGAGTTTGAAAAAGGTGAATAAGCTTTTGGGCACGCTTGGGCTTGCAAAACGCGCAGGTAAGCTCGTTTCGGGCAGCGAAGCGGTACTTGAGGGTATACGAAGTAAAAAAGCAAAAGCGGTTTATATATGCTCTGACGCTTCGGATAACACCAAAAAGAAATTTTGCGATTCGTGTAAATATTACGGTATAGAATACTGTATTTTATCCTGTAAGATGACGGATTTGTCATCTGCCATCGGTAAGATGGGAAATATCGCCGCCGTATACGTTTCTGATGAAGAGATGAATAAGGCGGTCAGAAAAGCAGCTATAGTGGATGGAGGATGTGTATATGGCAGTACAGACGAAGAATAAATTAAACGTAGTGGCAAAGGCTCTCGGTATGCAAAGCAAGGAGCTCGTTGCTTTCTATGCAGAACACGGAGTTGCCGGTAAAACAACGATGGCGGCACTTTCCTCTGATGAGATGAGTATGATATTGGAGTATGTTTTGACAAAACACGTTGTCGAAGACGTTACTCCTTATTTGACTGCGCCCGTAAAGAAGAAAGAGGTAAAGGTTGAAGAAGCACCGATAAAGGAAAAGGCTGAAGAGCCCAAGAAGCCGGAAACTCCCAAAAAGACGGAAGCACCAAAGAAGCCCGAATCGGAGCAAGCGGTTAAACCTACGCCCAAAAAGCCGGAGCAAAAGCAAAACGTTTCAAGAGACGATTTCAAGCGCACAGACGATAAGAAGTTTGCCGACAGAAATCATCAAGCTCCCGCAAAACAGGAAAATCGTCAGGATTCAAGACAAGACCGCCGTCCTTCTGCAAAGCCCGCTCCGTACCGTCCAGTAAGAGAGCCTGCGGTTAATAATGACACCAAAGTCAGAGTACCCACCTCGCAACAGCAAAATAAGCCCAAAGGTCAAGGGGCAGTTAAAGCTAAAACGGGTGAAGTACGCATTGTTGATACGAGAACCACAAGCGTCGATCTTTCCAAGTACGATGAAAGACTCGAAAAGTATATTCCCGAGAAGTCTGATAAGAATATAGTTGAAAACAGACAAAAAATAAAGAAAAACAACAACAGAGACAGGAATTTCGATAAAGAACGCTTGGCTATGGAGAAGATCAAAAAGGCCGAGCTCGAAAAGGCAAGAAATCAACCTCTTACCGTTCATATTCCTCCCGAGATCGTTGTCAGCGAATTTGCACAGAGAATGAAGATAACCGCCTCCGAGATCGTAAAGAAGCTTATGATGCTCGGTGTAATGGTATCGCTTAATCAGACTATCGATTTTGACACGGCTGCCCTCGTTGCCGAAGATCTTGGCGCAAAGGTAGTAAAAGAGATAGTCGTTACTATCGAAGAAAAGCTTATTGATGAGACTGAAGATAAAGAAGAGGATCTTAAACCTCGTCCTCCCGTACTCGTCGTTATGGGACACGTTGACCACGGTAAGACGTCGCTTCTTGACGCTATCAGAAAAACGAACGTAACAAAAGGAGAAGCCGGCGGTATTACCCAGCATATCGGTGCGTACAGCGTTGATATTGACGGCAAAAAGGTCACCTTCCTTGACACTCCCGGCCACGAAGCGTTTACGACTATGAGAGCAAGAGGCGCAAAGGCTACGGATATAGCAATTCTCGTTGTTGCCGCAGACGACGGTATCATGCCTCAAACCGTTGAAGCTATTAATCACGCAAAAGCTGCGAATATTCCTATTATCGTTGCGATAAACAAAATGGATAAGCCTACGGCAAATCCCGATAAGATCAAGCAGGATCTTACCAATTACGAGCTTGTACCTGAAGAATGGGGCGGTGATACTATCTGCGTGCCCATTTCGGCACTTACGGGTCAGGGTATTCCCGAGCTTCTTGAAATGGCACTTTTGGTAGCCGATATGAAGGAGCTTAAAGCTAATCCCGATAGAGAAGCCAAAGGTATCGTTATTGAGGCAAAGCTTGATAAGGGCAAGGGCCCCGTTGCAAGCATCATCGTACAAACGGGTACGCTTAAGACGGGCGACAACATTTTGTCGGGTACGACGATGGGGCGTGTCCGCGCAATGTTCGACGACAAGG
>JAZRTW010000197.1:0-8643 GCA_045652265.1 Eubacteriales bacterium
GTCCTTTAAACAGCTTTACCGCATTATGAAGGAAGAGGATATGTATATCGACGTCGTTTCCGCAGGCGAGATAGCGACTGCGTCGGCGGCGGGCTTTCCTATGGAAAGGGCAAGCTTTCATTCCAACAACAAGACCGACGAGGATATAGAATTCGCACTTTCGCAAGGCGTAGGCTGTTTTGTTGCAGATAATTTGGAGGAGCTGTATTCCTTAAATGAAAAAGCGCGCGAGAGGGGAATAAGACAAAGGGTAATGCTTCGCTTAACCCCCGGTATAGACCCCCACACGTATGAAGCTATTTCTACGGGCAAGGTCGATTCGAAATTCGGCTTTGCAATAGAGACGGGACAGGCTTATGAGGCGATAAAGACGGTTTTATCTTTGGAAAATCTCGACTTTGAGGGAATCCACGCTCATGTCGGAAGCCAAGTTTTCGACACGGATGTATATATACGCTCTGCCGAGATTATGCTTGAATTCGCAAAGAAGATAAAGGACGATTTCTCTCACAGCGTAAGGGAGCTCGGACTCGGCGGGGGATTTGGCGCAAGATATACGACGGACGATCCCACTATGGAGATAGGCAAGAACATCGCCTTTATCGGAAACTATATAAACGAGAAGTGTAAGGCGCTCTCGCTTGACGTTCCCACCGTGACTTTTGAGCCGGGCAGAAGCATAGTTGCCGAAGCCGGTATCACGCTTTACAGCGTCGGCACGGTCAAGAGGATAAAGGGCTATAAGAATTACGTCAGCGTTGACGGCGGTATGACCGACAATATAAGACACGCGCTTTACGGTGCAAAATACACCGTATTTTACGCAAACGATATGAACGCAAGATGCGATATGGAGTGCACGGTCGTAGGTAAGTGCTGTGAAAGCGGCGACGTTATCGCAAAGGGGATAATGCTTCCCGACTCGGTAAAGAGAAACGACCTTCTTGCCTGCACGACGACTGGCGCGTATCATTATTCGATGGCGTCGAACTACAACCGAATTCCCCGTCCCGCAGTGGTAATGCTTCGTGGCGGCGAAAGCTACGTCGCGGTAAAGAGGGAAAGCATACTTGACGTGTCAATGCTCGACGTGTAAAATTTTTCAAAAAATTTTTACCAAGGTATTGACAAAGTTAAATTTTATGTGATAAAATATAGCAAATTTAAAACGCTGAGATGCGGAATAGTAAGCAATAAGCTTTCGTGAAGAGAGACGTCGGTTGGTGCAAGACGCCCGAAAGATTTTGCCGAAGCTCGCCGCGGAGCGGCCGACGCGAACAATGAGTAGCGGCGGACGGGAACTCCCGTAACAGAGTTAAGATGTGTTTGCATCTAAAGTGCATCCTGCAAAGGATGAAGAAGAGTGGTACCGCGGAAACTGTGACAACGTTTTCGTCTCTTTCAATTGCAAGGAGACGGAAACGTTTTTTTGTTTGCAAAAACCGTTTTATATTTCGATTTTGAGAGGAGTCTTTAAAAATGAAAAAAATCAACGTTACCGATATTACGCTTGCGAAGCTTTCCGAGCAGAGAGAGGTATCCCTACTGTTCCGTGAAAAATCCGCTATTGCAAATTGCGCCGATATGATCGGTGTCAGTGCAATTGAGCTTCCGCCCGTGAAATCGCTTCGTGAGGATAGAATTATATATAAAACTATCGCACAGAACGTGCAAAACGCGGTTCTTGCAATTCCCGTCGGATTTACCCGCGAAAGCGTCGCGGACGCTTGGGAATGTATAAAAGAAGCGCATAGCCCCCGCCTCCAAGTGGCATTGCCTGTATCCACGATTCAGATGGAATACACTTATCACGTAAAGCAAAGTGCTATGCTTGAAAAAATATCCGAGCTCATAAAAGAGGCGAAATCTTACTGCGCAGACGTTGAATTTTCAGCGCTTGATGCTACGAGAGCAGATGAGGATTTTCTCATCTCTGCCATAAAAGAAGCCCAGGTAAGCGGCGCTGCGATAGTCACGGTTTGTGATGATGCGGGCGTTTGCACTCCCGATAATTTTTCTAAACTCGTAGCAAAGGTGAAAGAAAGCACTGCCGTTCCCGTTTACGTTCAGGTGTCGGACCGTATTAATATGGCGGTCGCTTCTGCCTTTTCGGCGATAAAGAGCGGTGCCGATGGCGTTAAATGCGCTATGTCGGGTAAAGAGGTTCTCTCTGTCGGAAAATTTTCCGATGCGATGAATGTTTGCACATCTCAAATAGGAGCGAAAATAGAGCTTGATACCACCAAGATCCATACGAGTATTGACGGTATGATTTCGGGCATTGGTCACAATAGCTTCGAAAGAGAAGAGGGCGTAAGTGATAAAAAGAAAATTTTGCTTGATTCCGATTCAACAGTTTCGCAGGTGGCACAGTCTGCGGCACTTCTCGGATACGAGCTTTCCGATTCCGACGTAGGAAACGTATATAAATCACTTATGCAGGTATGCGAAAAGAAGGGAACGGTCGGCTCGAAAGAATTTGAAGCGCTTATTGCAAGCTCTGCTATGCAAGCTCCGTCGACTTACCATTTTGAAACGTATACGACTACAAGCTCCAACGTAGCAAACTCAATGTCGCAGGTAACGCTCAGAACCAATGACGAGATAATATGCGGCGTTGCAAGCGGAGACGGTCCTATAGATTCTGCGTTCAGAGCTATCGAACAGTGCATAGGACACCACTACGAGCTTGACGATTTTCAAGTTCAATCCGTGACGGAGGGCAAAGAAGCCTTGGGTTCCGCTTTGGTAAGGCTTAGAAACGGCGGTAAGCTCTATTCAGGTAACGGAACTTCGACCGATATTGTTGCGGCAAGTATAAGAGCATATATCAACGCACTTAACAAGATCGTTTTTGAGGAGGCATAATCGTAAGATATGAAAATAGCATTTTCAACGAAAAATGTAAGTCGTCCGACTTTTCTTGATACTTGTCGTTATGCCTATGAATACGGATTTGACGGATTTGAAATATACGACGCAATAAAAGAGCGTAACTCACATAACGACAGTATATTAAGACGAGACCGTACGGCATCGGCAAAAAGAAAGCTTGTAAACAGAAATCTTGCTGTTTGCGCAATTCGTATGCCGGATAGCATCGACAGTGAAAACGTCACGTCGGACACGGTACTTAAATACGTGAATATGGCGGGAGAGACGGCAGTTGCAAACGTTATCGTTCGCGTTGACGGCAATGTTTCGTTTGACGTTTTAGATGAAAAGCTCACCGCCGCCGTAAAGAAAGCCGAAAATTCAGACGTAAATATTTTGTTTGAAACGGTCGGAGCATTGGCAAATACGGAGAAAGTTATTGATATAATAAACCATTTTTCTTCTGCTGCTATCGGTGCTTCGTGGAACGTCAGAGGCACGTGCTTTGCGGCAGGGCAAACGGCAGAAGCGACCATAAAGACTTTGGGAGCATATATAAAATACGTTCGTCTGGGAGATATGAAAGACGGGAAAACGGTTCTTATCGGTGAAGGAGAACTTGACGTAGCAAAGCTCATAAACGCGCTTTCCTCGCTTAATTACGAAGGATATATATGTGCGGCGTGGAACGATGAGATCAATGATGCGGATATAGTTTTGACTCACTTTTCAAACTATATATCAAAGCTCAACCGCGAGAAGAAAAAATTTGATAAGGTATACTACAACAGAGCAAAAACGGGAACTTTCGTATGGAAAAAATACGAAGTTATCGACGCTACTTTCTCCGACGTACTTGATACGATGGCGGAAAAATATCCCGACCAATACGCCTTCAAGTATCCTACTCTCGATTACACAAGGACCTATAAGCAATTCAGACGCGACGTTGACGAATGTGCCGCAGCGCTTATTTCGCTCGGCGTAAAAGCAGGCGATCACGTTGCGGTATGGGCAACTAACGTTCCCGAATGGTTTATTACGTTTTGGGCAACGACGAAGATAGGCGCGGTTTTGGTTACGGTCAACACCGCTTATAAGATTCACGAAATCGAATATCTGCTCAAGCAGTCCGACACGCATACGCTCGTTATGATAGAGTATTGCAAGGACATTAACTATAAGGAAATTATCGAAGAGCTTTGCCCCGAACTTAAAACCTTGGAGCCGGGGAAGCCCCTTTATTCCAAAAATCTTCCGTTTTTGCGAAACGTCGTTACGGTAGGCTTTTCTATGGACGGTTGCCTTACGTATGAGCAAATGCTCTCCCGTTCTTCGCTTGTTCCTCGCGAGGAGGTAAGAAGACGTGCGTCTTTAGTCAAACCGGGTGACGTTTGCAATATGCAGTACACGTCGGGCACGACGGGATTTCCCAAGGGCGTTATGCTTACACACAGAAACGTCGTAAATAACGGTAAGACTATCGGAGACAGAATGGATCTGTCCACGGCAGACCGTATGATGATACAAGTGCCGATGTTCCATTGTTTCGGAATGGTGCTTTCGATGACCTCTATGATGACACACGGCGGAACGCTTTGTCCTATCCCGTATTTTTCGCCGAAATCATCGCTTGCGTGCGTAAACGACGAGCGTATTACTTGCTTTAACGGCGTTCCCACGATGTTTATTGCGATGTTCAACCACGCCGATTTTGCAAAAACCGACTTTTCG
Organism: Eubacteriales bacterium; assembly: GCA_045652265.1. Lineage (GTDB taxonomy): Bacteria > Bacillota > Clostridia > Oscillospirales > CAG-272 > CALCTE01. Next base: position 4,609 of record JAZRTW010000197.1, read on the forward strand.
TATATGCGAACGGGTATTATGGCGGGCGCAAACTGTCCTGCTGATTTAATGCGTCGCGCGGCTGATGAGATGAATATGCGTGAGATAATTTCCGTGTACGGTCAGACAGAGGCTTCTCCCGGATGTACGATGGGTGAGGTAAACGAGGATATCGACCACCGTGTTGAGACCGTGGGAAGCGCATTCCCCGGGGTTGAATGCAAGATAATCGATCCCGAAACGGGAGACGAGCTTCCCGCAGGTGAAAACGGCGAATTTGTCGCTCGCGGCTTCAATATTATGAAAGGCTATTACAAGATGCCCGAGGAAACGGCGAAGACCGTTGATGAAGACGGTTGGCTTCACACGGGCGATATTGCCTGCAAGACCGAAGACGGCTATTACAAGATAACGGGACGTCTTAAGGATATGATAATTCGCGGCGGAGAAAATCTGTACCCCAGAGAGATAGAGGAATTTTATCTCACGAATCCCAAGGTTCGCGACGTTCAAGTAGTCGGCGTTCCCGACGAAAGATACGGCGAGGAGTGCTGCGCGTGGGTTATTCTCCACAAGGGCGAAAGCGCCGACGAAACCGAAATGAAGGAATTCGGTAACGCCTTTATCGCAAGACATAAAGTGCCGAGATATTTTATGTTCGTTTCCGAATTTCCAATGAACGCCGCAGGAAAGATACTTAAATACAAAATGCGTGAAACGGCGATAGAGAAGCTCGGGCTTAAAAAGGGGTGACTGCGTAATGGTAGGAAAGTATTATTGTATAGACGCACACTGCCATATATATCCCGAAAAAATTGCCGCGGTGGCAGTAGGCCACACGGACGAATTCTATCACGTCAAATCAAAGCATAAAGGCACTATAGACGACCTGATTTCTTCGGGAAAGAGCGCGGGAGTGGATAAATTTATAATTCATTCCGTTGCGACTACGCCAAAGCAGGTAAGACGTATAAACGAGTTTATCGCCCAGTCCGTAAAAAGTGATCCCGAAAGCTTTACGGGGCTCGGAGCGCTCCACCCCGAAAGCGAGGATATAAAGGGCGATTTGGAATATCTTTTGTCGCTCGGACTTCACGGCGTAAAGCTTCACCCCGATATACAGGGCTTCAAGCTTGACGATTACCGATTGCTTGAGATATACGAAAACTGTGAGAAAATGGGCGCTCCCGTTTTGTTACATACGGGGGACTGCCGCTACGATAACTCGAACCCGAATCGCTTAAAGCCGCTTCTTGAGACGTATAAAAATCTCACTTTCGTAGGCGCGCACTTCGGCGGCTGGTCGATATGGGAAAACGCAAGTTTACAGCTTGCGGAGTATGATAATTTTTACGTAGACTGCTCGTCAAGCTTTTACTATACGGGCAAGGATAACGCAAAAGAGATGATTCGCCGCTACGGCGCGGATAAGGTTATGTTCGCAACGGACTACCCTATGTGGAGAGCTGATACGGAGATAAAGACGCTTCTTGATATGGAGCTTTCCGACGAAGAATACGTAAAGATATTCAGCGAAAACGCAAAAAGGGTATATAAACTGGATTAAATCAAAAAGCCTCTCTTGTGTAAAGAGAGGCTTTTGGCTGTAAGAGCGCACCGACAAGGCCTCGCCCTTTGGGAGAGGTGGCAGCCGCAGGCTGACGGAGAGGGCATTGTATGCCTTTCGAAAAATTATTCAAAAAACAGGCGTATTCTTCCTTTCCCGATTGTCTTATCAGTGAACAGGAGGAAAATTATTATGTTTACAACAATTAAAATCAAAAGGATCTGTAAAAAATTCAAGGCACCGGACGTTGAAATTCCCGTTTTGACCGCCGCGCCGAAACGCAGAGTTAATATAAAATTTGCATACGCCACAGCCGCCCTCGCGCTCGTTATCCTCGGTGCATCGGTTCTAGGCATAAAGGGCAATATTTTCGGGCATACCCCGCCGCTTACCCCCGACGTCCCCGCTACTCCCGACACACCCACCCCTCCCGATGACGACGTGAAGATAATCTACGCGGATTCTGAAACCGTAAATTTTGAAGAGAGTATGGGTTCTTTAAATGATGAAACTCTAAGGATACATTATACACTTAGAGAGGTAATAAATTCCAAAGAAAACGAAGGTTGTAAGTTTGCCGTATATGTAAGTGTCATAGGAATAGACTATGACGAAATAGTCTGCAAATACGATGAAAAATACAGATTCGCGTATAATGTTTATGAAAAATTTTGCGAGGTACTTAATACGTTTGATAATATAGTAATAGATGGCCGTCGTTTAAAACACGGATGGTATAATCCAAAATACGAAGCAAGCGAACGCGAAAGTTTTAAGGAAGATGTCGATAAATTCCCGAAATGTGCACAAGAGCTCGTTTCGGCTATGAAGGAATATGAAGAAAAATACGATGACGAATTGTATTTTAATGAACAGGAGCTTGAAGAAATATATAAGATGATTTCGCTCACAAAAGAAGAACTGTTGAATGCGGACATTACGGAGGCAATATATTCTGAATGTTCTGATATCCGAAGGTCAATACCGGATGGCGAAAAATTCTGGGAAAAATTGGATGAGTATAGAACGGAATTCGACCATATTATCACGGATGAAATTATCAAAGAGTTTGCAAGTCACGGAATAAAGCTTGAAACATTAAGTGAAAAGGCAGCACAGTTTTACAAGGGAGCGCAGCTTGAACTTTATGAGGCTACGTTGACAAAAGAGGAAATATACTCACTTGAGGGAACGAAATACGGAGTGCGTGTTTTTGGAAGAGCTAAAAATCCAATGCATATTTTTTGGGATGCAAATCTATAGGAGATAAATAAAAATTTAATTGGTGGTAATATGACCGACAGATACGGAAGGCTCATCTATAAAGTCGCGAAGGGTGACAGAGAAGCCCTTACGGTAATTTACAATGAGCTCAAAGACGAAATATATCGCTTTTCCTACTCGCTTCTAAAAAGCAAAGAGGAATCCGAGGATAATCTTCACGATACCGTGCTTAAAATTTACGAAAAAAGCGATACGTATTCGGGCGGCAACGGCAAATCGTGGATTTTTACCATAGCTCACCATATTGCTCTAAACCGCATAAGATCACGGCAAAAAGTGGTCGTGGACGACGAGCTTTTGCTCGGCGTGAAATACGAAGAGCCCGAAGTGCACGATTTCGAGGGGCTTGTCGGCTTTATAGATGACGAGCTCGACAGAAAGATACTTATTTTGAAAATAGACTGCGGCTTCAAACTTAAAGAGATAGCAAAAATGTTCGACACCACTCCCAACGCAGTAAGCAAGCGCTATAGAAAGACCTTGCAAAAATTGAAAACTCGTGTATAACTCCCCATAAAAAGCACCCAATTCCGAACGCATAGCGTAGGGCTTGGGTGCTTAATTTTATTCTTTTACAGTCAATACCTCGGTTATGCCGTAATAACGAAACGCATCAATGCTTTCCTTCGTTATGACCTCTCCGCATATCATCACGGGTATTGCGGGCGGACAGCTTTCAAGAGCCGATGCAAGTATTTTTCCTTCTGCTTTCTCCACGTCCGTTTTTTCATACGGTGAAAGCCTTGCTTGCCTTATGCTTAAAGCGCGTTTTGACTTTACGACACACGGCGCTTTTTGCTCTATCGGCGCTTTTCTTTCTACGGACAAAAGGGCATCTTCAAGCCTTTTGAAGTCATTTTCCGTATTATACGGCGAGAGCATCGCAACAAGATAATCCCTATCGGCAAATTCGCAAAATATACCCTTTTCGGAGAGTATCTTCGCAAGCTCCGTGCCGAGATAGCCGAAAGCCTTCGGCATAAGCGTGAGCTTTAATTTCTCGTCGCCGAAAGTTTCAAAGCCGTGCCCCGAGAGCTTTGCTTTCAGTCCTTCGACCCTTTTTGCACACTCAAAGAGCTTTCCTCTGAAGTCCTCGGCAAGTATCTGATTTACGCGGTCAAGGGAGCTTAATATAAGATAAGAGGGGCTCGTTGACGCAAAAAGCGAAAGCGCGTTTTCCGCATTTTCCGTAAAGTAAGAGGGCG
>JAZRTW010000198.1:0-18540 GCA_045652265.1 Eubacteriales bacterium
AAACGACAACGCAAAAGCAAACTCCCTCCCCGCCGCCCTCCACAGAGTACGCCCCCATATAAACGCCGTCTGCAACGAGGTTGTCGCCGCGAAATACGGGCGTTACGCGATACATAACGTGATTTGCCGTTTCTTTTATGTAATCGGCAACCGCGTTTTCAAACGGAAGCATTCCTTCGACGTTCATATAGCGCGTTCCCGTTATTAGATTTTTCTCATTGGCGTTTTCGCCCGAAAGCTGAAAACCTATAAGGTGGCAACGGTTGTAAAGATATTCTCCGTCGATAAAATCGTATTTTATTGTATGCCAGCCGGTCGGCTTTATCTTGCTTATATCTTCCCTTTCCTCACTCGGCATGGTTTCCGTACCAAGACAAGCGACTGCCTCGGTACATCTTCCAAGCTTATCAAGGTCGCCGTAATACTCAAAAGAGTACTTGCTTGTTTTTTCTTCGCCTGTAAAATACGGTACGTTACCGTTAATTACTGCGTAAGGTGCGCCACTGTACTCGGGATATTTTTCAAATTTGTTTGCGCGGTATGAGAATATCCCTTCCATATTGACGAATGCGGCTATGCCTTCAACGAGCATAGCCGCAACGAAAGCGACAAATAATATTTTTAAGTGCTTTTTACCGAATCTGATATGCATTACTCGGGTATCTTTTTAAGTCTTGCAAATCTCGGAAGTCCGTTTTCGTAAACGACCTTGCTTTCGCCGTAGATGAGAGGAAGAGCGTAATCGATAAATTCCTGCGTCATTCCCTCTCCGTCGGGCTTTATCCATTCGGCAGGAACTCCCTTTTCGGCGTTTGCAACCTCTTTTAAGTCAAAGTACTTAACTTTGCACGTGTACTTGCCGTCGACGTATTCTCTTTCAAAGCCGACCATTTTATCGGTTATGCCACTAACTGCACCGTCAACGGCGGCTTTACCCGCCATATACGCTTCCTCTACGTCCGTTTCGGAAGCACAGTGTGCCGCACAGCGCTGTAAGAGCGAAAGCTCGATACCTCTTACCTTAACGCCCTCTATACGCGCCTTTGCTTCAGCCGCAAGATAGCTTGCAAGGCCTCCCATTTGCGCATGTCCGAATGCGTCTTTGCTCTTTGCAAGGTCGCTTCCGTATTCGGAAACGTATTTTCCCGTTTTATCCTTGATACCCTCGGAAACGGAAACTATGCAGTTGCCCGTCTCTTTATATATCTTTGCGACCTTCTCAAAGAACTCGTCGATATCGAAAACTGTTTCGGGAAGATATACGAGGTCGGGACCTTCTCCCGTGCATGATGCAAGAGAAGCCGCCGCCGCAAGCCAACCCGCGTTTCTGCCCATTATCTCAAATATGAGCACGGAGCCCTTATTATAAACGGTTATATCGCGTCTTGTCTCCATAATCGACGTAGCTATGTACTTTGCCGCAGAAGCAAATCCGGGGCAATGGTCAGTAAGTGCAAGGTCGTTATCGATCGTCTTGGGTATTCCCATAATACGACAGTCGTAACCTACGCTCTCCATATAAGCGGAGACCTTCATACAGGTATCCATCGAATCGTTTCCGCCGTTATAGAAAAAGTAACGCACGTCGTACTTTTTGAATATCTCAAGTATTCTCTTATACTTGCTGTCGTCATCCTTATAATTCGGAAGCTTAACTCTGCAAGAGCCGAGTGCCGAAGAAGGCGTCGTCTTTAAAAGATGGATCTCTCTCGGGTCTTCCTTGGACATATCGCAAAGTCTGTCGTCCAAAACTCCCTGTATACCGTTAAGTGCACCGTAGACCTTCGTTATGCACTCCGTTTTAAGTGCCGTTTCAATAGCACCGCAGATACTTGAATTGATGACGGCTGAAGGTCCGCCCGACTGTGCAACAACGCACGCTCCTTTTAACATAAAAATTTCCTCCCATATTGTCGTTATGTGCTGTATAGTCATTAGATTATATCACCGCATCTGAAAATTTAGAATAGGCAACACAGCACTCTTTTTGTGAAATCAGCTTATAGCAGTATACCACATTTTTACTTTTTAATCAAGCCCCCTTTCATATTTTCTTTTTTCTGCCCCCGATTTTACGTTTTGTGTTGACATATTCCCAATTTTATATTAAAATACTAATATCAAATTGTTTGGAGGATTATAATGGGACTTGTAACATCAAAAGAAATGTTTGAAAAGGCTTATAACGGAGGCTATGCTATCGGTGCTTTTAACGTAAACAATATGGAGATAATCCAAGGCATAACCGAAGCCGCAGCAGAGGAAAACGCCCCCCTCATTCTTCAGGTATCCGCAGGCGCGCGTAAATACGCAAAGCACGTATATCTCGTAAAGCTCGTCGAGGCTGCTATTGCAGATACGAATTTACCCATTTGCTTACACCTTGACCACGGCGACAGCTTCGAAATATGCAAATCCTGCATCGACGGAGGATTTACGTCCGTTATGATCGACGGTTCGCATTATTCTTTCGATGAGAACATTGAACTCACGAAAAAAGTAGTTGAATACGCACACGCAAGAGGCGCGGTAGTAGAAGGCGAGCTCGGAAGACTCGCAGGCGTTGAGGACGACGTCAACGTAAGCGTTGAAGATTCCTCCTATACCGATCCCGCGCAGGTTGAAGAATTCGTTACGAAAACGGGTGTTGACTCACTTGCTATCGCTATCGGCACGAGCCACGGTGCTTACAAGTTCAAGCCCGGTCAGAAGCCCCAGCTTCGCTTCGACATTCTCGAAGAGGTTTCAAGAAGACTTCCCGGCTTCCCCATCGTTTTACACGGCGCGTCTTCCGTAATCCCTGAATACGTCGACATCATCAATAAAAACGGCGGTTCTATGCCCGACGCGATAGGTATTCCCGAAACTATGCTTCGTCAAGCAGCGTCAATGAGCGTATGCAAAATAAACATCGACTCCGATATACGTCTTGCGATGACAGCAGGAATAAGAGAGCACATGGCTGCTTTCCCCGATCACTTTGATCCCCGTCAATATCTCAAACCCGCAAGAGAATACGTCAAGAGCCTTGTTAAGCATAAGCTCGTAAACGTTCTCGGTTGCAACGGCAAAGCTTAAAAATACGATAAAAAATGAGGCTAGGTTGAGCCTCATTTTTTACTTCTTTTCGTAATAATATTTGATATTGTTGAGCACCTTGTCTTTTGCGTCTTTGACGTAGTACATTCCTTCCATAGCCGTAATATAGCTTTGGGCGTTTTTATAGCACTTCTTTATTTCGGGTGCGAGTGCGTCGTAATCGGCGCTCGTTGCACCAGCCGCCTTTTCGTCCCTAGTTGCAAATTCTTGCGCGGAACTTGTAAGGTAACCCTTATCGGTCTTTTTGAACACACCGTTTCTTGCATCAAATAAAAGATATTTTGCAAAGTCTCTGTCGTATATCTTCATCACGTCGTTTGCATCGTAAGAGCTTTTTAGAAGTAAGATACACTCGTCGCCCGCAAAGAGCGGCGTCGCCTGCTCGTCCCACATACGAGAGGATACTTTATTTAATATGCGTATCTCTGCGCCGTCTTCAAGTTCTCCCCCGGCATCTGCCATAACGTCGGTGCATTTCATCGTAAGCAGCTGTACGTACGCCGTGATGGGAACGTAAACGGTACGTCTTTCCTCTTCGCCCGATTCGGACTCTTCGGCGGGTATTATCTCCTCCATAGGAAGCGATACTTTCACCGCAACTTCATCGACGGCAACTATCTTGCCCTCAACTATGGTCTGTGCTTCCGCGTAAAGTCCCGATTCACCGTTATCCGTATACACGCCACTCGTGAAATTATAGCTGTTTGCAAGCTCTGCGGCTTCGAAAGTGACGTCGTTATACTCACCGAGAAGATCGCTTATCGGCTTTAAAGCGCTTTTTGAGGAACACGCCGTCAATATAAGGCAAAATGCAAGTGTTAAAATTATAAATTTAAATAATCTCATAGCTTTCCTTTCAGTTTAAGTCAATTACAGTATATCATATTTTTTTTAAAATTCAAGACATAGCGAAATTTTGCCACGTTTATAACGCAAATTATTTCATAAAATAACACTGCGAGCAAAAACTCGCAACGAAAGGAAGTCGTTATGATAAATATGGCGAAAAAATGCCTTTGCAAAGGGCTAATTATAGGAATGTCCGTGGGTGTTACGGTCGGCTTTTTAACGCACGTGTTGACAAGCTCGGAAAAGCATTGCGATTTAAAGAAAAAGATCACGAAAGCAATGAAGACCGCTCACACACTATTGGAAAATTTTTAATATAAAAAAACATGCCACTTGAAAGCTTCTTTCATATAATGTAATTGAGACTTTACGTCTCGATAATATTTTAAAAAAGGAAGGAGCTTTTAAGTGGCTACTCAAATTACAAACCGCGCACGACTTACATTTCAGTACGGCACTTTGACGGGAAACGTTTTTTCAAACGTTGCAACAACAACTCTTCAAGGGCCTTTATCTATAGAAAAAACCGCCGTCGGCAACCGTTATAACGGTCAGGACGAAATCACATTCGTTATAAGCTTTACGAATACGACAAACAACACGCTTACCGACCTCGTTGTAAACGACGACTTGGGAAGTTATATCGTACCCGGCAGTTCTGCCGTCGCAACACCTCTTGACTTCATCGGCCCTGCCGCACTTTTTATAAACGGAGATTTCGTAAGCTATCTTCAGGGGCAGACGGGACAAAACGGCGTTTTCTTTAACGTGAACAATCTCGAAAGCGGCGACAACGCTATCATCGTTTACAAAACGAGAGTTAACGAATACGCGCCCTTTACATCACAAAGCACGATAACGAATACGGCGGTAATCACCGCGGACGGTCTTGAGGATAGCGAAAGCGCCGAAAGTACCATTTACATCGGCGCATACGCTGACGTGAGCATAGTTAAGACTATGACTCCCGACCCCGTTCAAAGCGGCGATACTATAACTTACAATTTTGCTTTGTACAACTACGGAAATACTGCGGCGACCAACGTGGTTTTAACGGACGCGTTGCGCCCAGCACCCGATATAAACAGCGTAAGTATAAACGGTAACGTGATCTCTCCCTCGGAATACTCTTACGTCGGAGGAGTCCTCACATTGCCCGTCGGTAATAACACGCTCACTATCCCCGCGGCAACATATACGCAAAGCGGCTCGGGTCTTATAACGAAGATTCCGGGACTTGTAACCGTGACCGTAGTCGGCACTATCTAAAAGAAAGAGGCGGTAAAACCGCCTCTTTCTTTTCATTACTCTGCCGCGCAAAGCATTACATAATCGTCTATCACAGACGTGATTTTAAGAAAATCCTTCCAATATTTCTGCTCATCATTCGTAAACATCGAAGACTTTTGCTCGTCTATCTTCTTATTATAAAGCAAATAGCAAACCTTGCCGTCCATATGTCCGAGATATTTGCTCTCGGTAAAGTGGCTTTCGTATTTTTCAAGTAAAGCGTCACATTCGTCTTCGTTAACGTAAATCACGGCAAACAGATCGGCGTAGTACGGCGTGTAGTCAAGGCTCGTCAGATCATATCCTTCGGAAAAAGCGTAAACGCCTATACCGCCTTTTATCGTCTGCACCTGTATATCGGTTTTATACTCTTCCCATTTATCAGGCAATACAAACGATACCGTCCTCGTATCTTCCGTAGCAAAGCTGTCGCTTGCTATCGCTTTTGCGACGTTTCGGCTAACGCCGTAAATATTTTTCATCGTCACTTCGCTGAATTCGGAATTTATATATAACTCCGTATCGGCGCTTTTACAAGCGGTAAAGGAAACAAGAAGAAATACCGCCGATAAGATTAACAATAACTTTTTCATAGCTGCTCCCAAAGTACAACGTTCTTATATAGATGTTACTATACATTCCCCGTAAAATCAATAGTTTGTAATAAAAAAGTCCTCTTGGGCATAGTATTGAGAGAAAAAAACGATGGAGCAATATTATGAAAAAGAAGATACTGTGCATATTACTTTCGGCTGTACTGCTTACTTGCGGCGTTTCATTTAACGTGTCCGCAGATTTTAACGTAGATGAAGAAATAAAAAGTGCGATACTCATCGAGCAAACTACGGGAACAGTACTTTATGAAAAAAACGCCGACGAAAGACTCTCGCCCGCCTCGGTCACTAAAGTTATGACCGCTTTATTGGTTATGGAAGCCATTGAAGACGGAAAGCTTAAGTTAGACGATATAATAACCGTAAGTGCAAACGCGTCGGCTATGGGCGGCTCGCAAATATTTTTGGAAATAGGCGAAGAAATAAGCGTAACCGAGCTATTAAAGGGAATGATGGTTGCATCGGGAAACGATGCCGCGGTAGCATTTGCTGAAACTCTCGGCGGAACGTCAGAAAGCTTCGTGGGAATGATGAACAAAAAAGCCGAAGAGCTCGGTCTTACCAACACTCATTTTATGAACTGTCACGGACTTGATGAAGAAGGCCACTACACGAGTGCAAGAGATATCGCGATAATGTCAGGAGAGCTTTTAAAGCACGAAAAAATATTGGAGTTTACGTCTATTTGGACGGATTCGATAAGAGACGGAAAGACGTCGCTTGCCAACACGAATAAGCTCGTACGCTTCTATGACGGTTGCGACGGACTTAAAACGGGCTCAACGAGCGTGGCAAAGTGCTGTATAAGCGCTACGGCAAAGAAAAATAATATGCGTCTTATCGCAGTCGTTATGGCGGCACCGACGACGGATATGCGCTTTGCCGCCGTAAGACAAATGTTTGACTACGGATTTGCGCTTAAAGAAATAGCCGCCGTAGAGAAAAAAGAGATGGGTACAGTTTCTGTCTTGGGCGGAGTAAAAAAAGAATTTAAGATCGGCACTGAAGGTGCAAATATGCTTATCGACAAAGGTGTAGGTGCAAAAATCACTTACGAGACGGTTATTGATACAGACATAACGGCACCCGTTGCCGAAAAGCAGGTCGTAGGCAAAGTTAAGGCTACGCTCGACGGAGAAGAACTGTTTTGCTGCGATATAGTCGCGCTTGAAAGCGTGGAGAGGGTTTCGTTTTTACATATCTTCCGAGATCTGATTTTATCTATGAGCAAAAGAATATAGTCAAGAAGCGGAGACGTTATCGCAAAACGTCTCCGCTTCTTGACTTTTGTAAGCGTTTTTTATATAATAATGCTATGATCGGAGGTGAGGGATTTGAAATTAAGCGACAGTGTACGCTTTTTAAAGGGTGTCGGTGAAAAACGCGCGACCTTACTTGAAAAGCTCGGTATATTTACCGTGGCTGACCTCGTGCATTACTATCCCCGTACGTACGAGTACAGAGGAAACGTAGTCACGATAGAGGACGCGCCACTCGGACAAACCTGCGCTTTGGAGCTTACCGTCGGCACGGCGCCCACCTATAAGCTTATAAGAAAAGGCTTCAGCGTCACGAAATTCACTGCCTTTGACGAAAGCGGCACTATTGCCGTAACCTTCTTCAATCAGCCTTATGCAAAAGACCTATACCGTCTCGGTAGCGAGTTTCGCTTCTTCGGTAAGGTTGAGGGCAACTTCGTGAGAAAAGAACTCACGAATCCCGTATCGGAGCAAATAAAAGCGGGTAAGGAACTTGATGCGATAATCCCCGTTTATCCTTTAACCTCAGGAATCGGACAAAATTTTTTGCGCGCACTTATTAAGGACACTTTAAGCGGGCTTCATATTGACGAAACTCTTCCCGAAGAAATTACGTGTGAATTCAATCTTATGCCGAAATCCGAAGCTTTAAGGGCAGTACATCTTCCCAAGACAGAAGAAGAGCTTTCGCGAGCAAAGTCGCGCCTTTCCTTTGACGAGCTTCTTATATTCAGGCTCGGTCTTTCGATGCTCAAATCCCGCAGTCAGAAGACTACGTCCGTTAAGATAGATGCAAAAAAATACGTAGACGAATTTTATTCCCTTCTCCCCTTTGCACCCACGGGTGCTCAAAGGCGCTGTATTAACGAAATATCGGAAGATCTAGCATCGTGCGTTCCTATGACAAGGCTCGTACAAGGCGACGTCGGAAGCGGTAAGACCGCAGTTGCCGCCGCCGCGTGCTTCGCCTGCGTAAAAAGCGGATACCAAGCCGTTATGATGGCGCCAACGGAGATACTTGCACGCCAGCACTATCTTTATTTTAAGAAGCTCTTTGAAAGCGTCGGTGTCAAGGTAAGGCTTCTCGTATCGGGTATGAAGGCGTCCGAGAAAAGAGCCGTGATAGCGGAATGTGAAAACGGCGATGCGGATTTAGTCGTCGGAACTCACGCTCTTTTACAGACAAACGTAAATTTCAGTAATCCCGGACTCGTAATCACGGACGAACAGCACCGTTTCGGCGTTATGCAAAAGGCTTCTCTTACCGATAAGGGTTCTAACGTTCACAGTCTTATTATGTCCGCAACGCCCATACCGAGAACGCTTGCGCTTATCGTATACGGCGATCTGAACGTAAGCGTACTTGATGAAATGCCTCCCGGCAGAAGCAAGGTCGACACCTTTAACGTCGACGAAAGCTACAGAGAGCGCATCAATAAATTTATACGCCGACTCGTCGGCGAAGGCGGTCAGGTATATATCGTCTGCCCTCTTGTCGAAGACGAAGAAGGCGAGTCGGATATGAAGGACGTCGTGGGATATGCAAAAAAGCTAAAGGAAGAAACCTTCCCCGACATTCCCTCGGTATTTATTCACGGCAAAATGAAGCCAAAGGAAAAAGAACAGATAATGAAAGATTTTTCCGACGGCGTATATAAGATACTCATTTCGACTACCGTTATCGAAGTCGGTGTAGACGTTCCGAATGCCGTTTTGATGGTAGTTGAAAACGCTGACCGCTTCGGTCTTTCACAGCTCCATCAGCTTCGCGGAAGAGTCGGCAGAGGAAATAAAAAATCCTATTGCGTTCTTTTCTCCGAGTCAAAAAGCGAAAAGACTCAAGGAAGGCTTGAGGTTATGACAAAGACAAACGACGGCTTTGAGATAGCGAAAGCAGACCTTGAGCAAAGAGGTCCCGGCGACTTCTTCGGCGAAAAGCAACACGGACTCACCTCATTTAAGCTAGCAAACATTTTTGAAGACCCCGCGCTTCTTTTGTCTACGGAAAAGGCGCTTAAAGACATACTTTCACAAGACCCGAAGCTTTCCGACAAATTCTCCGCACTTATGCCCGAAGTAAGAAGACTCTTTACTATCGGCGGCAGCGAAAATATTTTCAATTAGGAAGAAATAATGGAAATTAAAAAACCTCTTATATATCTTGCGCCTCTTGCCGGTATCTCCGATAAATCTATGAGAAGGCTCTGCAAGAAATACGGCGCTGACTTTACGGTTACCGAAATGATAAGCGCGAAAGCCGTATATTATAAGGATAAAAAGACGTTTAGTCTTGCGTCCATTGATAAGGACGAGCACCCTTGCGCGATACAGCTTTTCGGCTCGGAGCCAAGCGTTATGGCATACGCCGCCGAGAAAATGCTTGACTTTTACCCCGATGCGATAGATATAAATATGGGCTGTCCCGTCGGCAAGATAGTTTCTAACGGCGAAGGCTCGGCACTTATGAAAGACCCGCTTCTTGCAGGTAAGATAACCGAGGCGGTGAAAAAAGCCGTTGATATTCCCGTAACGGTAAAATTCAGGCTCGGATTTGACGATGAGCATATAAACTGCGTCGAATTTGCAAAGATACTTGAAGAGTCGGGAGCAGATGCGCTTTGCGTACACGGAAGAACAAGAGCGCAGATGTACAGCGGCAAGGCGAATTGGGATATGATCGCAAGGGTAAAAAAAGCGGTCAAAATACCCGTATTTGCAAACGGCGACGTCTTCACTCCAGAAGACTGCGCCTCTATATTAAGAGCAACTCAATGCGACGGAGTCGCGATAGCGAGAGGCGCTTTGGGTAATCCGTTCATATTTAAACAGATAAAAGAACTCTTTGACACGGGTTCATACAGTAAAATCCCCGACGAAGAAAGGCTCTCTCTGGCTCTTTCGCACGTAGAAATGATCGTTGAAGACAAAGGCGAGTACACGGGCATAAGAGAGGCAAGAAAGCACCTTTCATGGTACACGAAGGGGCTCTACGGCTCGGCTGAAGCAAGAGAAAAGATAAACGCCGCCGTGACGCTTGACGAAATACGCGAAATAATCGGCTCGCTGAAAGAAAAATGTGAAAAATAAAGCGCAAAAGCGCGGTCTTTATAAGACCGCGCTTTACTTATCTTTTGGTTTAAATATCAGAGAAAGGATAAACGCAAGGCTTATCGCAACCGTTATTCCGCACGACGTGGCGGTAAGACCGCCCGTGAAAGCACCTATAAGACCTCTTTCGTTTACCGCTTCCCTTACGCCGTCGGCAAGACAGTTGCCAAATCCCATAATCGGTACCGTCGCGCCCGCACCCGCAATATCGACGGCGTGCGCATATATACCAAGTCCGTTTAAAACAACGCCTAAAACGACATAGCTAACCAAAACGTGTGCAGGCGTCATATCCGTAAGATCGATAAGCAACTGTGCGATAACGCATAAAGCGCCCCCTACTGCAAAAGCATAAACAAAGTTCATCTCACTTCCCCCTCTATACGCACAAGATGAGCTATACCCGGTATCGTGCTTCCTTGATTTAAGCTTCCTGCGCTCATAAGAGCACCCGTAGTCAACAAAAGCATATTCTTAATTTCACCGGACAAAAGCTTTTTCATAAAAAATCCCGAAAAGACGACGGAACTGCATCCGCATCCCGATGCTCCCGCGTGCACGTCCTGCTCCTTCATATTATATATCATAAGTCCGCAGTCTGTATAGGAACTGCCGAGCGCGATACCCTCTTTTCTCATAAGTTCGCGTAAAAGCCATTCTCCCTCGCTTGCAAGATCGCCCGTCACAATAACGTCGAAATCATCGGGGCTGTAACCGCTTTCGGTAAAATATCTGTAAAGGGTATCTGCGGCGGCAGGCGCCATAGCCGCACCCATATTGTTTGCGTCGCTTATACCTTTATCGACTATCCTGCCCACCATCACTTCCGTGATACGCGCTCCGCACCCTGCGTTTGAAAGGATACAAGCTCCCGCGCCCGTAACCGTCCTCTGCGCTATCGGTTGGCGCTGATTACCGTAAGGAAGCGGAAAGCGAAACTGTCTTTCAGCCGTGCAAAAGTGTGAGGACGTCACCACCGCCGCAGTATTTATCGCGCCCGATTCTATTGCGATACTTGCACTTAAAAGTCCCTCTCCGAAGGTGGAACAAGCACCGTACAAACCTATATAGGGAAGATTGAAATCCATAAGACCGTAGCTTGAAGCCGCGCACTGATTTTGCAAGTCGCCCGCAAATATCCAGCCTATATCGTTTGCGGTAATTCCGGATCTTGCTATAGCGCCGACGAGCGCTCTCTTTTGCATTTCGCTTTCCGCAAGCTCCCACGTCTTTTTGCCAAATCTCGTATCGAGGCTGTGTTCGTCAAAAAGTCTGCCCAATGGGCCTTCGTATTCCTTTTTTCCGACGACTGAATATGATGAAATGATATACGGACATTTGTTTAATCTGATAATATCTTTACGCTTCATTTTTCGCTCCGAAACATTCGTTTTATGAATTTTTCCCCGTTTTGACAAAAATATACGGCCCTGCTTTAAGCAGAGCCGTAATCAATTGTTATTCGTTTTCGTTTTTGAAGTCAAATCCGAGAGAATTAAGCTTGTCCTTGATTTCAACAAAAGATTTAAGGCCGAGGTTTCTTATCCTCATCATCTCGTCTTCCGTCTTCTGCACAAGGTCGCCCACCGTACCGACGCCCGCGCGCTTCAAGCTGTTATAGCTTCTTACCGAAAGCTCAAGCTCGTCGATGGTAATATCTAGAGCGGAATTTGCGCCGTTTTCGTCGTCGGACTTCATAACCAAAGATGCAACGTTACTTGACAAGGCAAGTATACATTCAAAATGCTTAATAAGAACGTTGGACGCCGTCGCCATAGCCTCATCGGGTCTTATCGAACCGTCGGTATGTACGTCGACGATAAGTCTGTCAAAGTCAAGTGCGTTTCCGACACGCATATTTTCAACCTTATAATTAACGTTTAGGATAGGCGTGAAAATAGAATCAACCGCTATCGTTCCGAGAGCTCTTTCAGCGTACATCTGCTTGTTTTTCTCGGCGGGCACGTAGCCTCTTCCCTTCGCAAAACCGAGTTCCATATAAAAATGCTTGCCTTCGCCGACGGTTGCGATAACTTTTTCGGGATTTATTATCTCAAGCTCGGCATCGGTACGAATGTCGCCTGCTGTGACGACGCAGGGACCGGTTACGTCAATGTAGCTTATCTTGAGCTCGTCGGTATACAGCTTTGCAACTATTCCCTTTACGTTTAAAACTATTTGGCAAACGTCTTCCTTGACACCGTCAACGGTAGATATCTCGTGAGCAACACCGTCAATCTTTATATATACGGCGGCTGCACCGGGAAGAGAAGAAAGCATTACGCGGCGCAAGGAATTTCCGAGCGTCATACCGAAGCCTCTCTCAAGCGGCTCTATCGAAAATACGCCGTCTCTGCCGTTTTCGTTTTCGTTTGAAATTACGTTTGGAATATTGAATTCGAGCATTATATATACCTCCGTAAGATTAACATATAAATTTATTCATCATAGTATAACATACTTTTTTATTTTTTGCAAGTACCGTTTTTTAAAAAATATCGCATTACCCGACAAAATAAAAAATCGCTTACGGAAGAAAAACTTCCGTAAGCGATAATGCCGTACATATTATTTTCCGGAGTGAGAAAGTGCTCCGTCATAAACGTCAGCGAAGTGATCATCGACCTGATTTCTTCTCTCTGCAATATAGCTCGATATATCTTTGGACTTTTCGGTAATAAGATCTCTGAGGATATATGAATATCCGGTTTCATTACCGTTATAGATATAACCGAATTCCCAGTTCATATTCTTGAACACGATGTCAAGCATCTCCGAGCTTTCAATATCACGAGTGCCCGTTCCGTAGATGGTCTGCTCAATGATCGTGGGATAGGTGTACTGATATGAATAATATGCCATAGTCTCCAAAACCGTACTTACGTATTCGGTGTCGGAGCACGTCTTGGGTACTGCCCAGCAAAGGTGCCATGCTTCAACGTAAGAGCCGTACTCCTCTTGGTCAAGGTTGAGCTTGGGCATGGGAAGGATACCGAAGTTGATATCATAGTCACGCATCTTCGTAGCTTCGTCGATGTAAGCGATATCGAAGAGAACGTTACCTTCTGCAAACGCATTGTTGTAAAGGTCCTTAGTGGAATCGCTGGATTCACGCCAGCTGATATCGTAGATTACCGTACGTCTGCCCTCGTGATAAAGAGTGTAGAGCTTGTCGACGATGTTGGACATTCTCGCCGTGTTTACAACGACCGTAGGCTCGTCGTTTTCGCCCTTATCAACCGTACTCTGTCTGAATGCACCGAGCCAAGCGTTGATGTGGGGACCGTCATCGGATACCATCGCGATAAGGTCGTTTTCGGTGATCAGAGCATCGCCGTTCAAATCTTGAGAGAAGTTCTTCGTGGCGTTGATAAGTTCATCGACCGTCCATTTGCCGTCACGAACGAGCTGATAGAAATCGGGAAGATTGTGTTCTGCTGCAAGATCCTTGTTAAAAAGGAGAACAACCGTATTCAAGTAGATAGCGTAGCAAGTGGAGCTAACGCCGAAATAGTTGACGTCAAAGATAGATGAAGACTCGGTAAATCCCGCGTTCCACCAGGGCTTCGAAAGGTCGCAGTACTCAAGATAGTCAAAGTTCAAAACGGCGTCGGCAATAACCAATGACGCGCAGTTTGACTCCGTATGGATAGCCATAACGTCGAACTTTCCGTCGTTTGCAAGAACGCTGTCAACGAATACCTTCGACTGATTGGGCGTAGAAGTATTCATCGTTGCTTCAAGCTTTACGCCGATCTTGTCCAAAACCGCGTTGTTCATATCCTTGATAGAGTCGTTGAGAGGGTTATCGTTATAATCTTCTCTTACAAAGCGGTCCTTACCCCAAGGAGTAGGTGAGTCGATTATGAAGGTTTTTCCCTCATATTTAGCCTTTGCGTCCTCGGGAATTTCAAGAGGCGCATCGGAAATTTCAATCATCAAATCTTCATCTTCTTCTTGCTCATCGTCACCGCTGGGTTGAAAATCTCTGTCGGCGCTGTCAGCGGCACCGCTGAAAACGAGTCCGAGAGAGGAAACGATAAAAAGCACAAGAAGCATCGCCAAAATACGTTTCATTGTTTTCTCCTTTTCGAGTTAAATTGCTCAATAACGATTAGATTATACCATATTCGAAAGTCCGTGTCAATACCGCAGCTCAAAATATTATCAGCCGTATATCATAAAATCGTCCTTTAAAGGCTCCAACGGATGTCGGAATGCGTAAATCATCGAATAATATCTGTGATGGGTACGCCAGCCGTTATCTACAGAACCCTTTCCGATGTTCACGATCTTCGCATTCGGATAATGTTTTCTTAAAGCCTCAACCTCGGCGTTACTTATACTAAGGTGTTCTATCCAAAGTCTTTCAAGCATCGGGAATTCGTAAAGCGCGGAAAAATCTCTTAACGGATAGACGTACGATATATTTATATCAACAAGCTCTTTGCACTCTGCCAAAGGCGAAAGATCGGAAAACTTGTTGCCCCAGAAAAATTCCACGTAATGCAAATGCTTCAGCTTTGATATAGGAGTGATATCTTTGACCTTATTATCCGCCAAAATGAGTATTCGAAGCTCGGGACAGTACTCGCATATCGCCGTTATATCGGTTATAGCCTGATGTCCGAGATCGAGCGCTTGGAGATTCGTGGTGTATTTAAGAAGTTCGAGGTCTTTGTTTTTAATTATTCTGCATTCGTCAAGCCAAGCTACGAGCACGGAGAACGACGTAGCGTCGGTTCTCATCTCCCAAATTCCGAATTTAAGCGTCCAAACGATCTCGCAACGTCCTTCAAATTTACTGCGAAGCTCTGCCATATCTTCGTTGGAAATACCGCAATAGCTCATATCCACGAATTTAATATTCGGGAATATCGTGAGGAACTTTTCAACCTCTTCCGTCGACTTAAGCTTGACGTTCTTCAAAATAAGCTCCTCGGAATTGCTGTCGTATTCATCTCCCATAAAGGTATAATCCCATCCGAAAGAAAGCCCGGGAAACGTCTTGACAAGCTCTACTCTTTGGTCGAGCGTAAGTGAAGGCTGTTCATAAAGCTCGACCCTCTTGAGATTTGTGAGAAGAGAAAGCTTCTCTTCAAGATGCTCGTCTATGGGAGCATTGTTTAAGTTAAGCAAAGAGCCGTCTTCTCTTATCTTTCTTCCGTAAACGTCGTAGAGCGCGATCACGTCAAATTCCACGTCGGGATACTCATTTTCGAGTTTTTCAAGCCTTTCCGCTTCCACGAGGTTTTCGCCCATAGATATCTTTTTTAATGAATGGAAAGAAGGAAGAGCAAGCTCAAGCTCGCTTATATCGTTTATCTCAAACTTTGAAAAATCGAGAAAGTCAGCATCGGACGGATATTTTTTTCCGAATATCTGCACAAGTATCTCGTGCTTAAACTCTATACCGGGAAATTCTTCTTTAAGCTTCTCCCCTTCCATAGGGTCGATGGCGAATGATCCCATATTCACGCTTTTGAGTTTCGTAAATTGTTTGATGTTGTGTTTTAAGAGCTCAACGCTTTGAATCTCGCCGCCGTCAAATACGAGCGACGTCTCGTTTATTAAAACGCTTTTGCCGTACACTTCGGTCTTATTTTCGCCGGCTGCAGCAAAAGCTGTTATCAGTGAAAAAATTACGGCAAGCGCCATTTTTAAATATTTCATTGCATCCCCCGAGACTTATTTTATGTAATTATATCATATAAAAACTTTAATTCAATGGCTAATTGATGAATTTTGTGTTTTTTTATGAAAAAATGTTGGAAAAAAGCGATTTTAGGCGAAGAATACGCCCATTTTTTTCCGAAACTTTTAATCACCGCGGTCTATATAATTATATGATAGAGGAATGACGTGATGACTTGACACATATATTATCTTGCAAGTGCGTCGAGCCTCTTAAAAAGTACTCGGAATTTGTGAAAAAAGTCGAATTTTTCACATTTTTTTATAATAATCGCATACATTCGGGAAAATCGTTGTTGACAAAACGCACTTCATTATGTTAATATATCAAAAAGCACATAAATTTCTGTGCCTTTTTTAATTTATGCCGAGATTTTCTATCTCGGCAAAAGTAACATTAAGGAGATACATCATGGATCTTATGTACGCAGTAATAGTGATCTCCGTTATAGCGCTTTTGTTTGCACTTATAACGGCAAAAAGATTGCTGAAATCCGACCCCGGTGAAAAAAGCATAACGGATATATCGGGAATTATCAAAAAAGCGGCAAATGCATTTTTGAAAAAGCAGTATACCGTCGTGGCAATATTCTTCGTTGTGATATTCATCGTTCTGACAGCGATGAATTTAATTTTCCCCGAAACCGCAAATGCTTTTACGCCCTTTGCGTTCTTAACGGGCGGTATCTACTCCGGTCTTGCGGGCTATATCGGAATGAGAATCGCAACCTCATCAAACTGCAGAACCGTAGTTTCGGCAAGAAGCAGTCTTGATAAAGGCCTCCGTACCGCATTCTCAAGCGGAATGGTTATGGGAATGGTCGTAGTAGGACTCGGTCTTTTCGACGTAAGCGTTTGGTACGTACTTCTCAAATACGTTTTCAAAGCAAGCGCTAACGATATCGCAAATACTATGGTCACCTTCGGTATCGGTGCAAGCACAATGGCACTCTTTGCAAGAGTCGGCGGCGGTATATTCACGAAAGCAGCCGACGTAGGCGCAGACCTTTGCGGTAAAGTCGAATCCGGTATTCCCGAGGACGACATAAGAAACCCCGCGGTAATTGCCGATAACGTAGGCGATAACGTCGGTGACGTTGCGGGAATGGGCGCGGACTTGTACGAGTCGTACGTAGGCTCTATTCTCTCCTGCGCTTCCCTCGGATTTTTTGCAGGACTTGACAGCAAAGGCTTCCTCTTCCCTTTCTTACTTGCGGCAGCGGGAATCCTTGCATCTATAATCGGTTCACTTTTCGTGAGAACGAAAGAAAACGCATCTCAAAAAGCACTTCTCACAGCTTTGAGAAAAGGTCTTTACATAACAAGCGGCATTATGATAGTCGCATCGTTCCTTATAATCAAATTCGTTTTGAATTTAGATAATCCATGGGGCATCTGGGGCGCGGTAATGTGCGGTCTTCTTGCCGGCGTTATAATAGGAAGCGTAACAGAGCATTATACCTCCGATACGTATAAGCCCACGCAAGATCTTTCCGCTTCCGCAAAAACGGGAAGCGCGACGGTAATTATCGACGGTCTTGCTTTGGGAATGAGCTCCACCTTCAGCTCCGTGCTTATCGTTGCAGTAGCAGTTATTGCAAGCTTCGCTTTGGCGGGTGGCTCCGTTGCAACACCCGAACTCGGACTCTTCGGCGTAGGTGCCGCGGCAGTCGGTATGCTTTCAACTCTCGGTCTTACACTCGCAACGGACGCGTACGGCCCCGTTGCAGATAACGCAGGCGGTATAGCCGCTATGTCGGGTCAGGAAGAGTTCGTAAGAGATCGTACTGATGCTCTCGACAGTCTAGGTAACACAACGGCGGCGACAGGTAAAGGCTTTGCCATCGGCTCTGCCGCACTCACCGCTATCACGCTTATCGCGGCGTTTAAGTCCACGATAGAAAGCTCGTTCCAGATAAAGCTTGATCTTGATCTTTTGAACCCGAAGGTACTTATCGGTCTGTTCATCGGCGTAATGCTTCCCTTCCTCTTCTCCTCCGTTGCTATGAAGGCTGTAGGCCGTGCGGCATCGAAGGTCGTTATGGAAGTAAGACGTCAGTTTAAAGAGATCCCCGGTATTATGGAAGGCAAAAACTCTCCCGATTACTCAAAGTGCATTGAGATATGCACAAGCTCAGCACAAAAAGAAATGCTTATGCCCGCACTTATCGCAATAATCTCTCCCGTTGTAGTCGGCGGATTTTTAGGATTCTCGGGTATAATCGGTCTTCTCGCGGGTACGGCTGCATCCGGCTTCTTACTCGCAATTATGATGAGCAACTCCGGCGGAGCGTGGGATAACGCGAAGAAGTATATCGAAGCCGGTAACAACGGCGGCAAAAACTCCGATCCTCACAAGGCGGCTGTCGTCGGTGATACCGTAGGCGATCCGTTTAAGGATACGGCAGGTCCTTCTATAAACATTCTTATAAAGCTTATAAGCACCGTTTCAATGGTACTTGCACCTATTATCTACGCAATAGCAAAAGTCTTGGAAATAAGCTTATAAAGTAAAAACCCGAGTGCTCCGGCACTCGTATTTTTTGCGCAAAAAAGAGTGCGGCTTCCACCGCACTCTATATCTTTTAGTCTTCGCAGTCGCAATCTTCGCAATCGCAGTCGCAGCA
>JAZRTW010000199.1:0-6458 GCA_045652265.1 Eubacteriales bacterium
CCTATTACGTACCCCTCGCTCGTCAGCTTCTTCAGGGCACGGGCGTTAAGACTTGCTGCGTAATCGGCTTCCCCATCGGTGCAAACACCATCGAGTCCAAGATCTTTGAGACTATGGACGCTTGCAACAAGGGCGCACAGGAAGTTGATATGGTTATCAACGTATCCGCACTCAAGAGCGGTGACTGGGATTACGTAAAGCGCGATATCGAGGGCGTTGTAAATGCCGCTAAGGGCAAAGCACTCGTTAAGGTTATCATCGAAACGAACCTCCTCACAGACGAAGAAAAGGTTAAGGTCTGCACACTTTCCAAGCTCGCAGGCGCTGACTTCGTTAAGACCTCCACGGGCTTTGTTACCGGTAAGGACGGCTCCGCTTCTCAGGCTACTCTTGCTGACGTTAAGCTTATGCGCCAGACAGTCGGCCCCGTTATGGGCGTTAAGGCTTCCGGCGGCGTACGTGACTACGAGACGGCTTGCAAGATGGTTGAAGTCGGTGCAACTCGTTTCGGTACGAGCGGCGGTATCAAGATCATCTCCGGTGCATCTGCTCCCGCTTCTGCTACCACGTCCTGCATAGGTTGCGGCAAGTGCTCACAGTCTTGCCCCACGGGACATTCTATCATCACAAAGACAGTAAGCTATTAATTAAGCTTATTCGCTCGGGCGGGGCGAAAAACCCCGCCCGAAGCACAAATTATAGGAGCTATTATGTATACAGCTAAAGTAATCGGTACAGTAGTTTGCACAACTAAAGACAGTAAAATGGAAGGCCTCAAGATGCTTGTGGTACAGCCTGTCGGCGTTCTTTCTCTCGAAACCGAGGGTAAGCCCGTCGTCGCTATCGATGCTGTAGGAGCAGGTGAGGGAGAACTTGTGTTGGTCGTCGGCGGAAGCAGCGCAAGACAGACTGATCAAACCACGGGTAAGCCCACCGATGCTACGATAATGGGTATCGTGGACTATATCGACGCAAACAATAAGAGAATATTCGATAAATTTGCGCAAAAATAAGTTTCGCATATAAGCGGTATTTTGCCGCTTGACATAAATATTGCTTCGCTTTTGCGAAGGGAAAAAGGTAAGATATGAAAATAGCAATCGGAAGCGATCACGGCGGCTTCAAGGAGAAGGAAGAGCTTAAGAAATATTTAAAGGAGCTCGGACACGACGTAACCGACGTCGGCACGTATTCCACAGAGCGCTGTGACTACACGGATTTTGCACTTCTTACGGCACAAAGCGTTGCCTCGAAAAAATCCGAGATAGGAATTATAGTTGACGGAGCGGGAATCGGCTCGTCCATTATGGCGAACAAAGTCCCCGGTATCCGTGCCGCCTGCGCAAACGAAATCACTACGGCTATAAACAGCCGTGAGCATAACGGCGCAAACGTTCTCTGCCTCGGCAGCGGAATTATCGGTATGACGGTTATGAAGAACATTGTCAAGGCATTTATTGAGCACGACCTCTGCGGCGACCGTAATATAAGACGTGTCGGAAAGATCGTGGAGTTTGAAAGACGTCTCAATGAGCTTCGTGACGGAAAGTAGGAGAAAATGCAGCTTGCAAAGGTTATCGGAACGGTAGTTGCAACGGAAAAAGACCCCCGTCTTTACGGCGTAAAGCTTTTGATAATCCAGCCCATGAACGGCAAAGAAGAGCCCGACGGTAAGCCTATTGTCGCGTGCGATGCCGTAGGTGCGGGCAACGGCGAATTTGTGTTTTACGCGAAAAGTAAGGAAGGTGCGTTCGCTCTTCCCGATCAAGGCGCGTGTGTTGATGCCAGCGTGACGGGTATTATCGACTACGTTTACGCAAAGTACGAGGGGTGAATATATGCTTATCGCAAAGGTTGTCGGAAACGTAATTGCCACTCACAAGCAACCGATATATGAGGGCTACAAAATACTTATAGTAAGAGCAATGGATCTTGACGGATCGCTTTACGGACAAGACCTTGTCGCTATAGACGCCGTAGGCGCAGGTATAGGCGACGTCGTTATCGTTATGCAGGAGGGCGGCTCGTCAAGAGAGATATTAAAATGCCCCGAAAAATTTGCTCCCATAGACGTAGCAATATGCGGTATCGTCGATACCGTGGATACGACCGAAGGCTCGTATCATCAGTTTAATTAGAAAAAGGACGGAGTTTTACTCCGTCCTTTTTAGGCATTAGGGAATAGGGATAAGAAGAATACACAAAAACAGCTTGACGTGACGCCAAGCTGTTTTTGTTATTAATTCAGCGGGTAGGTTTTATCACCGAAGAATACGTGATAGAGAAGATAAATCGCGTCGCTCGCATCAACCGTATCGTCTCCGTTGAAGTCACAAGGTTGATCTACGGGATATTGCCCATCACCGAAGAATACGTTGTAAAGAAGATATATTGCGTCTTTCGCGTCTACTCCCTCTTTGCCGTCAATGTCGCCGGATACGTAATCGTGAACGTATATAACACCTGCTACCTCACTCACGGCATCCTCTGTTTTTCCAAAGGCAGTGTCATCGGAGTAAAACTCAAAAAGTATCTCATTTGCTCCTAAAAATGCCTTTTCCTCAATTTTGAACTCAAGGCTGAGAACTATACCATTAGGGTTAATTTCTTCGTCATTCACCCATACGCCTTGAAGAGTGGAAACATTTATTCCATCAATTAAGCTCTCAATCTCCCAACAAGTATTCTCGCTTTCTATCAAGCTAATTCCCTCCGGAAGTATAAGCTCGAAACTAAGAGCGTCAGTTAAGAGTGCATTCATAAGCTCAACGGTAAGAACGACCGTATCACCGAAAGTTGCGGTTGCAGAAGACATTACTGCTGTTGCGCCAGTTGTTTCACCGCATACAGAGCAGATACCGTTTACAGTGTTGTGAAGCTCTATATCCACTGATTCACCGCAAGTCTCGCATTGACGCCAATGAAACTTCATATCGGTAATCCAATCCGTAAGATTTTGATGGTTGCAGTCCACAGTCGTGCAAATCCAAGTGTCATTAAAATACGTATCAATCAAATATTCAGCCGCCGTCTGCGGATTAGCAAGATCTGTAGGAAAGATCTCTACAATATCACCGTTACCGTAGGTTTCGATACTCCAACCTTTAGTGTTCTCAAAATACACACTTTCAAGGCTATCGCATCCCAAAAACGCCCAATTACCGATATATGTCACGCCGACAGGAATAGTTATGCTCGTAAGATTCGTACAAAACTCGAACGCTTCATTGCCAATAACTTCAATATTGTCCGGCATATCCACGCTTACAAGATTTTCGCAACCGTTAAATACAAAGTCCCCGATAAAGGTAACCCTATCAGGTATCGTTATATTTTCAAGGCTCGTGCAACCTTCAAACGTACAATAATCTAAAGATGTGATTCCGTTTCCTAACATCACGTTTTCAAGGCTTGTGCAATCTCTAAATGCGAACCAGCCAATATACGTTACACTGTCGGGTATAGTTATACTTTTAAGGTTAGTACAACTTTGGAATGCAGCGTTGCCGATATCCGTGACACCGTTAGGAATTATAACGCTTGTAAGCTCTGCGCAATCAATGAACGCTTCTTCAGAAATCATAGTAACAGGGAATCCGCCGAGAGTCGACGGTACTGTCACTTTGCCACTGATTGAATCGTCAACGTCTAATATATAAACTTCGCCGTCATCAACACCATAAGTATAATAACCGCTTGTGTTCGTACTTGCTATTTTGCCGCAAACTGTGCAAACATCGTATTCGTCATTGTGAAACGCTTTGTTTGTTTCTCCTCCGCAAGTCGAGCATTCATGCCAATGGTAAGTGTTATCAAAAAGCCAATCTGTACCGCTCTTGTGTGAATGTGTGCCTGTGGTGGTGAACGAATATATTGGACTTTCGTGTTTTTTATTGTTGATTTCAATATAAATTTTATACTTGTATTGAGTTCCAGGAGATAATGTATATCGCAAGCGTTGGCTGATTGTATAATAAACGGGAACGGTCGTATTGGTCAAAGTTGTAGCTACGGGCGCACTGTAAAATGCCAATTGATTTCCCGCGTAATCATAGAGATAAATTCCTTCTTCAGTTAATCCCGATTGATTCGAACCACTGATATGAGCTTTTAGCGCCACTTTTGCATCGGTATTACTTAACCACGAATTAGCAGAATCTTCCAACCATTCCACAGAAACGCTGTTTGGATTACCTTTTCCCGTAAAATGAATAATACCTTCCACTTGCGGAACATATCCATTTAAAGTGTACGTATAAATGTAATCACAAACGTAACTAAGCGGTTTAGCGATGACATCTCCTTCGTAATAAGTTTTTTCTAGATTCATTGATCCAGACTCCGAAAAATAAACAACGCCATCAATTATGGCATGAATAAAGCTTACGTGTCCGTACGTTGCTGATGAAGATGTATTTCCTTTTTGCAAGCAGACCATAATATTGTATACGTTTTTTGTTCCGTTTGCACACAAATCTTTTAATGTTTGTTTTATTGTAGAATTAGATACTGAATATTTATTAACAGTATATCCACCGGAAGTTGTAGATATGTTTTTGTATTGTTCCCATGCGTCTTTTCCGTTAGGAGCAATGAGGCTTGTGTTTATGCCCATATGGTACAATTGCCATCCTACGTATGCACCGCAATAACCGGAAAAAGAACCTCCGCGAGAATTTTTAGCTTTTTTATAAATATTTTGAATTTGAGTTTGAATTTCCGAAGCCGTGGGTTCACTATTATCAACATATCCTGCCGGCAAATCTGTCGTCGGAATTGTTAATGCGGCTACACTAATATTGCATATGGAAAGTAAAATTGCGAGCGTTAACAGATAAATAATTGGTTTTTTCATTATTATCTCCTTTGAGTAATTGAATTTTGACTAATAGATTATACTCTATATATCGACAATTGTCAAGATGTAGAGCATAACATATAATGAAATCGTAAAATTTGCAAAGGAGAGAGTGCAAATGATTTCGTACGAGCCGTTTTACCGTACTTTGCAGGAAAAGAACATTTCCACGTATAAATTGATAAATCAATTTGGCATAAGCAGAAGCCTTCTTGACAGATTAAAGCACAACAAGCCGATAAGCACCGTGACGTTAAACGACCTTTGCTCTTTTTTGGAGTGTCGGGTGGAAGACATACTCGTTTATATAGACGAAAAATAAAAGGACAGAAACAGTTTAAAACGTTTCTGTCCTTTTCTAATCCCTATTGCCTAATGCCTATCTTTATATCTCCCGTGTCGGTTTTAATTTCGCATTTACCGCCTGTGGTGCTTTTCGGAACGTCTATGCTTCCCGTATCCGTTTCGGTAAGGAATATCTTTTCCGAAAGGAGTGTACCTTCGACGTCGCCCGTGTCGGTTTCAATATCAATTTCGCTTGCGTCGCAAGCATCAAGTGTTACGTCGCCCGTGCTTCTTTCGATGGAAAGCTTTTCCTCGGCGATAACGCCCTCAAGCGTAATACGCCCCGTATCGCCTTCTGACGAAAGATTTTTGCACTTTACGTTTTTAATCTCCGTTTTACCCGTGGAGACAGTAAGCGCCACGTCGCCGCAAATAATATCCGAAACGCTTATTTTTCCCGTGCTCGTCTTTATTTTAAGTGATTCTTCCGTATTTGCGAAAAAATTTACGTCGCCAGTGGAGAGTATTACGGTTGCAGTGCAAAACCCGAAATCCTTTGGCACGGTTACGTTGCCCGTGCCTTCCTTTATATAAAGCGAAGCGTATTGCGCTTTGGGAAGATACACGGTTATTTTCGGCGTTTTGAAATTTATGCCGATATGCTCGTACCATTTTTTGCTCGGTCTTTTTATCGCGAGAGTGCCGTCCGTGACGCTTACGGTGTGCTTTAAGCTCGTTTCTTCAAAGCACACTACCTTGCACTTGCCGTCCTCGGAAGCTAAAAACGTAATATCAGCGGTATCCGTTTCCACGAATATATTTTCGAATTCGTCCGTTATTTCGTGAGTATTCGTTTCGTATTTCGTTGTATTTAACATATCAAAACTCCAATCTGCCGCGCCGAGCGCGCCTGCGAATATAATCAGTCCCGCTACGGTGATTACTGTCGCCGCAATAAGCCATATTTTCCTATTCATCTTGAACTCTCCTTTTTGGTAAAGAGTTTTTTCGTTAGGAGCAAAACGCATTTCGTTAGCGCCTTACAGCCGTAAAATGCAAAAACAGAAAGCCCCGCACACACAAAGCACGCACCTATAAGCGCTATGCCCGAAATCCACTCTGCCTTACAGAAAGATAAAACGGCAAGAACGATAGTGCCGAGTGCGGTTCCGACAAGCGCGCCGAATACTGCCCAAAGCGAAACTATCACAGCCCATACGGAAACGTAGAGGGAAAGCACGACTGCAAATGCGGCGGTTAGAAGCGAAAGCCATACGGGCGCGCCGAGGATAATAAGGACTATTTCCCACGCCTT
>JAZRTW010000200.1:0-3400 GCA_045652265.1 Eubacteriales bacterium
GACTTTCCTACGACGTAAACAACCTCATCGCAATACTCCAACGCCTTGTTGAGAGCGGAAATTCGGTAATAGTCATCGAGCATAACCTTGACGTTATCAAATGTGCGGACTACGTTGTTGACCTCGGCCCCGAGGGCGGAGATAAGGGCGGAACTCTCGTTGCAGAAGGCACACCCGAGGATATCGCAAAATGCGAAAGCTCCTATACGGGCCATTTTCTTAAAGAGATACTGAAGGAGAGATTATAAATGTTTCCAAAAGAGCTTGAAAAAGACTTATTAAAGGTGCAAAAGCCTTCTCGCTACGTCGGAGGCGAGTACGGAGAAGCGAAAAAAGACAAAACGAAGGCTCTTATCCGATTTGCTTTTTGTTTCCCCGACGTTTACGAGATAGGAATGTCAAATCTCGGAATGAAGATACTTTGCGGATTTTTAAATAACAGAGAGGACTGCTATTGCGAGAGAGCGTTTGCCCCTTGGCACGATATGGGCGAGCTTTTAAAAACGAAGGATATCCCTCTCTACGCACTTGAAAGCGGAGACGCGCTTTCCGAGTTTGATTTTTTAGGATTTACGCTTCAGCACGAAATGAGCTACACCAACGTACTTTATATGCTTTCTCTTGCGAAGATACCGCTTCTTGCAAAGGACAGAGCAGAGGACGCCCCCATCGTTATCGGCGGCGGCCCTTGCGCGTATAATCCCGAGCCTTTATGCGATTTCTTTGATCTTTTCTACGTGGGAGAGGGCGAGGAAACGCTTAATGAAATTATGGATTTATACGTCGAATCCAAGAAAAAGGGTGTTTCGAAGAAGGAGTTTTTACGCCTTGCGTCGAAGATAAACGGGGTATACGTACCTTCTCTTTATACCGTTACGTATAAGGAAAACGGACAGATAGAAAAGATATCTCCGCTCTATGACGACGTACCCGCGATTATAACGAAAAGCGCCGTCGGCGATTTAAACGCGATGTTCACACACTCTTGCGAGCCCGTGCCGTCTCTTGACGCCGTTCACGACAGGGTGATGATAGAGGTGTTCAGAGGTTGCTTCAGAGGCTGCCGTTTCTGCCAAGCGGGCTTTTTAAACCGCCCCGTAAGAGAGAGAAGCGTAGAGAACATAAACGAACAGGCAAAGAAGCTGTGCGAGTTTACGGGATACGATGAAATATCGCTTTCGTCGCTTTCGATAAGCGATTATTCAAAACTTGAAGAGCTTGTAAATGAGCTCGTTACTTGGACTGACGGCAAGAAGATAAGCCTATCGCTTCCTTCGATGAGAGTCGATAACTTCAACGGCGAGCTTTACAAAAAAATATCGGGTACGCGCGGAAGCGGACTTACTTTCGCTCCTGAAGCGGGTACGCAGAGACTTCGCGACGTAATAAATAAGAACGTGACAGAAGAAGAGATACTGCGTATGGCAAGAGAAGCCTTTTCCGTGGGTAAAACCAACATAAAGTTATACTTTATGATAGGACTTCCCACCGAGACCGATGAGGATATCGTGGGAATTGCCGAACTTGCAAAAAAGGTCGTGGACGAATATTACAAGGTCGATCACGCCAAGGGGAAGGGCGTAAACGTCACGATAAGCGTTGCCGCATTCATTCCCAAGCCTTTTACACCGTTTCAGTGGGAGGCGCAGAACACGGTCGAGGAATTCAAGCGCAAGCAACAGCTTTTGAAGGATTCCATCACCTCAAGGAAGATTACGTATAACTACCATGACAGCGAGGTGGGTATGATAGAGTCGCTCTTTGCAAGAGGTGACAGACGCCTTAATAAGACTTTGTTAAGGGCGTTTGAGCTCGGTGCAAAATTTGATGCTTGGGACGAAAGCTTCAGCCTTGATATATGGAAGAAAGCTTTTGAAGATACGGGAATCGACTATAGCTTTTATACCTCAAGAAAGAGAGATTTCGACGAGGTGCTTCCTTGGTCGCATATAAACTGCGGCGTAACCGACGAATTCTTCAAGCGAGAAGCAAAAAGAGCTTACGATGGGTATACCACTCCCAACTGCCGTGAGAAGTGCAGCGCTTGCGGAGCAAATAAGGTGACGGAGGATGACTGTATATGCAGAAGATAAGAATAATTTTCGAAAAAACCGGTACAGCCAAATTTATCTCTCACCTTGACCTCGTAAGAGTTGTCACAAGAGCCATAAGAAGAGCAGAGATACCGATAGTATATTCCCAAGGTTTTAATCCCGTGCCGCGTTTAAGTTTTGCGCTTCCGCTTTCACTTGGGCAAGAGAGCCTTCGCGAGATGATGAATTTCAAGGTGGAGCCCGATATGAGCCCGAATGAAGCGATGCAAAGGCTTTCACGCCAGCTTCCCGACGGACTCATACTCAAAGAGGCGTACGTTCCCGAGGATATCAAGGGCAGCGAGCTTCAGTACGCAAGATACACTATAAACGTAGAAGACGGCTTTGACGTAGAAGCGGCAAAGGAGTGCTTTGCAAGGGACGAGATAACGCTTATCAAAAAGACGAAAAGCGGTGAAAAGCTCACGGACATAAAGCCTCTTATAAAGGATATAGCAATAACGGAAAACAAAATAAACTGCGTGCTCAATTCAAAAGACCCGTGCTTTTTGAATCCCGAATACGTAATGAAAGCACTTTCCAATTATCTCGGAAAGAGCTTCGAAAGATACTACATACTCCGCGAAGAAGTATACACGGACAAAATGGAGCTTTTCAGATAAAAAATACCGACGCAAGACGATGCGTCGGTATTTTTTTAACACTTTTTGCAAAAAAGCATAGTATAAAGTATATCAAATTAAGGGGAACGTGTATGATATACAAAAAATTTTTCGCGGCGCAAAACAGCGCAGACGGCTTTAAAAGCTATTTCGACGGTCTTTTTTTCTCTGACGATATCAAAAGACGCTATATAATAAAAGGCGGTGCGGGTACGGGCAAATCGACTTTTTTGAAGGCTCTTGCCGCTGCTGCGGAAAAGGGCGGACACGACGTAGAGCTTTACTACTGCTCCTCGGACGTAAATTCTCTTGACGGCGTTATAATAAGGGATATGGGCATTTGTGCCATAGACGCCACAGCACCCCACGCTTACGACTGCAAATACGTCGGCTGTGTCGACACCTTACTTGACGTTACTCGCTTTTTAAAGAGAGAAGAGCTTGTTGAGAAGACGGGCGAAATAAAGCGACTTACCGATGAATCGGCGCACTCTTACAAAAGCGCTTATAAGACTCTTTCTGCCGTAGGCAAACTTGCGGATGAGCTTTACGAAAGCGGAAGTGGACATATAGATATGCAAAAGCTCGATAGGACGGCACAGCGGCTTACAAAATCGGGAAGAAAAAAGGAAAAAGAGCTTTTAATACGCATAGTATCTGCAATAAACGCAGGCGGAAAAACGT
>JAZRTW010000201.1:0-5176 GCA_045652265.1 Eubacteriales bacterium
CGCAGAGGAATTTATAAAATCCGTCTTCGGAGGATTCGACGACAAGAGCAAGAGATTTAAATATCTCATCACAAGGCTTCGCATAAGCCTCGAAATGTTTATAAAGAATATGGTAGAGGAATTTAAGCAAAGCAAGTTCGTACCGTGGAAGACGGAGCTTCCCGTCGGAAGAGGAGGCATACCCGGTCTTTGCGTCACTTTAGACGACGGCGCAAGGCTTTCCGTAAACGGCATCACCGACAGAGTAGACGTATACGAAGCGGACGACGAAACATACGTAAGAGTCGTAGACTACAAGAGCGGAGGAAAAAATTTCTCCTTAAAATACGTCGAACTCGGGCTTGATTTACAAATGCTTATGTACCTCTTCTCGATATGTAAAAGCGAAAAAGACGGCAAGAAGCTCGTACCCGCAGGCGTGCTCTACAGCTCCCCCAAAAAAGCAAGCCTTTCTCAAAACAGCCTATCCGCCGTATCGGACGAGACTATTATGAGAGAATATACGCCGTCGGGAATATTCCTTGCGGATATGGACGTTCTTTCTGCCATGGATAAGGAGCTTTCGGGAAGATTTATACCCGTAAGGCTCAAAAAAGACGGAGAGTTTACGCAGTCTAGCAACGTCATAAGCTCCGAGGGATTTTCAGAGCTTGAAAAGCAGCTTGAAGCCATTTTAACGGATATAGGAAACGAGATGCGCGAAGGTCTTGCCGACGCTCACCCCTATAACGACGGCGTAAGAGACGCGTGCAAATACTGCAAGCTGCAAAGCCTTTGCAGAAACGAAGAATCGGACGTCACAGAAGAATAATTATAATGCGTTCTTGTTAAAAAAACAGGAACGCATTTTTGCCAATTTTTACACCGTGCATTTAACTTGAATTGACTTGTGCGTTCGCGGCAATACTCCTTGTATACGAAAAGGAGTGATGATATGTTTTGCGGCAAGGTTGAAATTTGCGGTGTAAATACCTCGCACCTTAAAGTTCTTTCGGGAAACGAAACGAAAGAACTTCTTATAAAGGCAAAAAGCGGCGATAAAAAGGCAAGAGAGGATCTTACGTGCGGAAATTTAAAGCTCGTTTTAAGCGTTATGCGGCGCTTTTACTCTCGCGGAGAAAATCCCGACGACCTGTTTCAAGTCGGCTGTATCGGTCTTATAAAAGCAATAGATAATTTCGATATTTCGCAAAACGTACGTTTTTCCACTTATGCCGTACCGATGATAATCGGCGAGATACGCAGATTTTTACGTGATAACAGTACCCTTCGCGTGTCACGCTCCATAAGAGACCTCGCCTATCGCATACTGAAATCAAAAGAGGAGCTTTGCGCATCACTTTCGAGAGAGCCTACGACGGCAGAGCTTGCGAAGGCACTCGGAGTTGCGGAATCCGAGATAAGTCTTGCGCTTGAAGCGGTATCCGAGCCCGTCTCGCTTCACGAGCCGATATATACCGAGGGCAGAGATACGGTGTCGCTGGAGGATCAAATAAAAGACCCGTCCGCAAGCGACGATATTTTGATAGAGCAGATAGCCCTCTCGGACGCGATAAAAAAGCTTGGCGACAGAGAAAAGCGCATACTGTCAATGCGCTATTTTGACGGTAAAACGCAGATGGAAGTTGCGTCTATGATAGACATTTCGCAAGCGCAGGTGTCAAGGCTTGAAAAAGCGGCTTTAGATAAAATTAAAAAAATGTTGTAAAACCTCTTTACAAAAGGAAAAAAATGTGATATTATATGTGAGCCGATGACTCGGTATAGGGATAATTATGCCCCTTTGGGTATGCCTCACGCCTTATTCTTGGTCAAGCGGTAATAATTAAAAATGAGGTAAGAAAAATGACAGCACAAGAAAAGACAAACATCATCAAAACTTATGCAGTACACGAGGGTGACACAGGTTCTCCCGAGGTTCAGATCGCAGTTTTGACAACTCGCATCAACGAGCTCAACGTTCACCTTGACAAGAACCACAACGACCAACACAGCCGCAGAGGTCTTCTTAAAATGGTAGGTCACAGAAGAAATCTTCTCAACTATCTCGAAAAGAAAGACATCGAGCGTTTCCGTGCAATCAAAGCTAAGTTGGGACTCAGATAAGAGTCTCTTTTAAGGGGCGGTTTTTCCGCCCCTTTTTTCCTAAAAACATACGAAGGAGCATCTTTCTTTAGCAGTTATACGTATCGAAAGTCACCTTGCGGTGCGTATAAGTGCTAAAGGTTTCTCTTTCGTTTGAAAATATATTTTACAAAAGAAAAGGAGAAAAACCATGTTTGAGAATTATCGCACATTCACAATGGACCTTGCAGGCAGACCTCTCACCGTTGAGACGGGCAAAGTAGCACAGCTTGCAAACGCTTCCTGCATAGTAAGATACGGCGATACCGCTGTTCTTGCTTGTGCAACCGCATCTGCCGCTCCCCGCGACGGCATCGACTTTTTACCCCTTTCCGTAGACTTTGAGGAAAGACTTTACTCCGTAGGTAAGATTCCCGGAAGCTGGAACCGCAGAGAAGGCCGTCCTCCCGAGAAGGCAATTCTTTCTTCGAGAGTCATAGACCGTCCTATCCGCCCCCTCTTCCCCAAAGACCTTCGTAACGACGTAGTTTTGAGCCTTACGGTAATGAGCACAGATCCCGACTGTGAGCCCGAAGTAGCCGCAATGATCGGTGCATCTCTTGCACTTACCATTTCCGATATTCCCTGGAACGGCCCCATCGCAGGCGTTCACGTAGGACTCGTTGACGGCAAGGTGGTAATCAACCCCAACGCCGCAGAGAGAGCAGTATCCGACCTTCAGCTTACCGTCGCTTCCAGCGAGAAGAAGGTAGTAATGATCGAAGCGGGAGCAAACGAAGTTCCCAACGACGTTATGTTTAACGCCATTATGGAAGCTCACAAGGTAAACGGCGAGATCATCAAGTTTATAAACGATATCCAAAGCCAGATCGGCAAGGAGAAGTTTGCATATCCTTCTGCAGAAGTAGATCACGATATGTTCGAAGCTATCAAGGCTGACGTTATCGAAGACGTTAAGCTTGCGCTTGATACGGACGATAAGACCGTTCGCGATGCAAGACTTCAGCCCATCTACGAGGCAGTTCACGCAAAGTACGACGAGATTTACCCCGACAGCGTCGCTATGATCGACGAGTGCATGTACAAGATTCAGAAATTCATCGTCCGCCGTTGGCTCCTTGACGAGCAAAAGCGCGTTGACGGACGCGGTATGGACGAGATACGTCCCTTGGCGGCAGAAGTCGGACTCTTTAAGAGAGTACACGGCTCGGGCCTTTTCACGAGAGGTCAGACACAGGTTCTTACCATCGCAACTCTCGGTAGCGGCGACGACGAGCAGATGCTCGACGGAATCGACGGAGAAGACTCCAAGAGATATATGCACCACTACAATATGCCCGGCTATTCTACGGGCGAAGCAAAGGCAGTAAGAACTCCCGGCAGACGTGAGATCGGTCACGGCGCACTCGCAGAGCGTTCTCTCGTACCCGTGCTTCCCTCCAAAGAGGAATTCCCCTACACGATAAGACTCGTATCCGAGGTAGTTTCTTCTAACGGTTCGACTTCTCAAGCTTCCGTTTGCGGCTCTACGCTTGCACTTATGGATGCGGGCGTGCCCATCAAGGCTCCCGTTGCAGGTATCTCCTGCGGACTTATCACCGAAGGCGAGCGTTGGATGACGATGACGGATATCCAAGGTCTTGAAGACTTCTTCGGCGATATGGACTTTAAGGTTGCAGGTACGAAAAAAGGTATCACTTCCATTCAGATGGACCTCAAGATCGACGGACTTACACCCGAGATAATCGCGCAAGCGTTCGAAAAAACCTACGAGGGCAGATGCCACATAATCGACGATATCATTTTAAAGGCTATTGAGGCTCCCAGAAGTGACGTTTCCGAATACGCTCCCAAGATGCTCACAATGACCATCAACCCCGATAAGATCCGCGAGGTTATCGGTTCGGGCGGTAAGGTTATTCAGAAGATCTGTGCAGATACGGGCGCGAAGATCGATATTGAGGACGACGGCTCTATCTTCATAAGCTGCGTATCCCGCGACGGCGCATACGAAGCAAAGAAGATAATCGAAGGCATCGTTCACGAGCCCGAAGTCGGCGAAGTGTACACGGGCAAAGTGCTCCGCATACTTCCCTTCGGCGCGTTTATTGACCTCGGCAACGGCAGAGACGGTATGATACACATCTCCAAGCTCGACCACAAGCGCGTTGAAAAAGTTGAAGACGTTATCAATATCGGCGACGACGTAACCGCGAAGATCATTGAGATCGACGAAAAGGGCAGAATCAATCTTTCAAGAAAAGCTTGCCTTCCCAAAGAAGAATAATTAAAGCAAGCTCCCCGTTTTTTTCATAAAGCGGGGAGCTTTGTAATTTTGAAAGGCTCAAGAAATGGATATATTAAATATTTTTAAGGGCGCGCTCTCCTTCGACGTCGATGCCGAAGGGCTTATAACTCCATACCGCTTTACGAAAAAACAGCTTTCCGTATACGAAACGAAGCCAAACGGCTTATATGCAAAAGCTACGGGCGGCATACTTGCGGAATTTTATACGGATGCGCACGAGATATCGTTTTCATACGCCGTACATAAGGCGTGGACGAGTATGTTCCAAGATTCCACTCCAACTTTTGATATCTTCGAAAACGGCGTTTTGACGGACACGAAGGAGCTTTGTTTTTCGGACGATAAGTTATATAAAATCTCCTATACGTGTGAAAGCGAGGGTGAAAAGAAGCTGACAATAGTTTTTCCCGCAAACGCCGTAGTTTCCGTCGGAAATTTTGAAATAGGAAATTACCGCCCGACAGAATTTTTCAAAAAAAGCTTCTTCGTGCTCGGAGATTCCATCTCGCAAGGGCTTTTAAACAACACCGCTTCAAATAACTATCCGTTTCTCTTAAGAAGGTTTCTTGACGCCGATTTTATAAATCAAGGCGTCGGAGGCGACGGCTTCTTTTCAAACGCTCTTGATGCAGTGGGATTTACACCCGATTTTATAATCATAGAACTCGGTACGAACGATATGGCTTTCGTGGGCGATATCGAAAAAACAAAAGCGCACATAACAGCGTATTTTGAGCGCTTTTTAAATCTTTATAACGGCATAAAAACCTACGTCATAACGCC
>JAZRTW010000202.1:0-2250 GCA_045652265.1 Eubacteriales bacterium
CGAAGGTCAAGTACGGTCACCTTGCTGTAGCTTTCCACCAAAAGCGGTGACAAAGACGAACCGAACGAATCACGGAATACGAAAAGCTCTTCTCCCGAGGTATTCGCGGGGTTTTCTATCACTAAAATTCCCTGCGGGCCGCCCAAAAATACGTTATAAGGGTCAAGACCGTTGAATTCGTCGATAAAATATATCTCCTTTTCGGTATTAACATCGGGAAGAATCTTTACCGTGCAATTTTTAAGCGTATCGTTCGTGAGATAGTAAAGCGCCTCCGACTTGCAGGGAAGTGCGCTTTGACCTGCGTAAACGCCCTTAAAGCCGTCGAGCTTTACGCAGTTATATGCGCCCTCGGAGTATTCCTTGCCGAAGCTCTCGACGAGAGCCTTTGCCACGTCAAGTATCTTTTCCTGTCTCCAGTGAGTGTCGGTGTAGTAGTAATCACCTATCCGGAGAAGCGCCTCTACGTCTACTTCATTTGCAACGTCTTTGAAAACGAGCTTGTTTTTGAAAAGAGCTTCAAGTTCTTCGAAGTCATATTCCGTATGGCCGCTTTCTTCGTAGATATAGTGGTTTTTATCGGGAATGACGGCAACGGTTATATTGTGTCCGCCGTCCTTTAATACCTTATCGTACACAGCGTTCAAAATGGACGTCACGTGTCCGATATTTTTTTCATTTATCGCGTCGGAAACCTTTGCGATAAAGCCGTCGTACTTATAAAATCCGTTGTTGTCGCCGCGAAGAAGAACGTAATTGTTGATTACGCCTTTAATGCCTCGGAATTCGTCTCTGAAAGGTATTTGGTCGGATGCGTATTTCGAAAAGTCACCCATAACGTCGGCGCTTACAACGCCTTTCCAAGTGATATCGGGAAACTTTTCAAGTGGGCGTCGCTCGGATTCCGACATATCGTTTTTCGGAAGCACAAGACAAAGTATAAACATTGCTCCGACAAGCGCTATAAATACGATAGTAGTTACGATATCTTTTACTCTGTTTGTCATATTAATTCTCCTTTCCCTCTAAAATCTGAAATAAAGGAAGGGGTTGAAGGAACCGTCCGCAAGATATGCGGTGACGACTATAAGAAGCACTGCAACGGTCGCGGGCGTTAATACGTTTATTATTTTTTCTCCCGTTTTGTTTGCCTTTATCTTCAAAACCAATTTTTTGAGTAAAGGTGTTGAGCCAATTATCGCAACCGCTATAACAAAGCCGTAGCTTCTAAGGTTGTAAAGCGCTTCTGTGCTTGTAAGCGGTATATTTCCCGCACCGAACATTCCGCCTATTCTCGCTACAATTGTGTCAAACGCGCTTGCCGTCTGTACGCCGTCCACATAAACGGCGGTAGCATCGAATATAACGAAGCTTATGAGGATAACGATAAACATATAAATGTGCGAAAGCACGGGTATCTTCTCAAGGCGCTTGCCGTAGATGAACTTTTCAAGCGCAAGAATTACGGCAAACATAAGGCCCCATAAAATGAAGTTCCAGTCCGCTCCGTGCCATACGCCCGTAAGCGCCCATACGACGAGAATATTGAAAAGGTGACGAGCCTTACCCGCTCTGTTTCCGCCGAGTGGGATATAGACGTAGTCGCGAAACCAAGAGCCGAGCGACATATGCCATCTGCGCCAAAATTCCGTCGCGGTCTTCGAAATAAAGGGATAGTTGAAGTTTTCGAGGAAATGGAAACCGAACATTCTGCCAAGTCCTATTGCCATATCCGAATATCCCGAAAAGTCGAAATAGATATGGAGCGAATAGGATATCGCGTAAAGCCAGAAATAAAGAACGCTTTGCTGCGTCGATGCTTTGAAGTTTGCAACGAGCTCGCCGAGCACGTTTGCAATGAGTATCTTCTTCGAAAGACCGATGATAAAGCGCGTCGCGCCGTAGGAGAAGTTCTCAAACGAGTGCGTTCTCTTCGTAAGCTCCTCTTCGACCGTCGTATAGCGGACTATGGGGCCTGCGATAAGCTGGGGGAAAAGCGTTACGTAGGTCGCAAGCTTGATAAAGCTCTTTTGCACCTTTGCATCGCCTCTGTATACGTCAACCGTGTAGCTTAAAGTCTGGAAGGTATAAAAGCTTATACCGATGGGAAGGGCAAGTCCGAGCAAATTAAGCTTTCCGCCGATAAGAGCGTTTACGTTTTCGATAAAGAAGTCGGAATACTTAAATACGCCCAAAACCGCAAGCTCGCCTGCGACAGATAATACCAAGAACAGCTTCGATAAAAATTTG
>JAZRTW010000203.1:0-1559 GCA_045652265.1 Eubacteriales bacterium
GGCGGAGAGAAATATAATCCACTTCGCGTCAAGAAACGCGATGAATATAGAGGGACTGGGCGAAGCGCTTGTGTCGCTTCTCTTGAAAAACGGTCTTATAAAAGACAGCGCCGATTTATACGAGATGGACTACGAGAAAATAGCAAGCCTTGAGGGAATGGGCGAAAAGTCGGCTCATAAGCTTCGCGAATCTATAGAAAATTCCAAAAGCGCCGACCTTTCGAAGCTTATATTTGCACTCGGTATTTCTAACGTAGGTGAGAAGGCGGCAAAGACGCTTGCGATGAAATTCGGCACCCTAGACGCTTTTGAAAACGCGAAAAAGGAAGAACTTTGCCAGATAAACGACGTCGGAGGAGTAACTGCAAAGTCGATAGTAGACTTTTTCTCGCTTGAGAAGAACAAACAGCTCATCGAAAGACTGCGTGCGCACGGACTCAATACGGAGTGTAAGATAGAGAAGGCGGGAAGTCTTTTTGAGGGAATGACCTTCGTTTTGACAGGTACGCTCCCCACGCTTTCAAGAAGCGAAGCTTCGGACATGATAGAAAAGCAGGGCGGAAAATGTTCTGGCAGCGTTTCGAAGAAGACGAGCATAGTCCTCGCAGGCGAGGACGCAGGCTCAAAGCTTACCAAAGCAAAAGAGCTCGGAATAAGGATAATCGACGAGGAAGAATTTTTAAAAATGCTTGGGGATTAGGCGATAGAAAAGAGCTTGGCGTGAAGCCAAGCTCTTTTTGACATTTTTACTATACATTCACCGTAATGGGCAGTATCATCGGGCGGCGTCCCGTCTTTTGATACATAAACTTTGCAAGTACGTCCTTTGCCTTTGTTTTAAGCTCCGCCATATCGTAGTTTCCGCTATCTAGAAGCTCTATTACTGCATCTGAGACTATCATCTTCGCTTCGTCCATAAGCTCCTCGGACTCCCTTACGTATACGAATCCGCGTGAAACGAGGTCGGGGCCCGACATCAAAAGCCCGTCGTTTGCATCTATCGCCATAACGATTATTATAAGTCCCTCTTCCGACAAAAGCCTTCTGTCACGAAGCACTATGTTGCCCACGTCTCCCACACCGTAGCCGTCTACGAGCACTTTTCCTGAGGTTACGGAGCCGCTTAGCTTCATAGTTTTCTTATCAAGCTCTATGACTTTTCCGTTTTCGGAAATTAAGATGTTTTTCGAGGGGATACCCATATACGAAGCAAGATCCGCGTGCGATTTAAGCTGACGGTATTCTCCGTGCACGGGAACGAAAAACTTGGGTTTCGTGAGGTGAAGCATAAGCTTCAAGTCCTCTTGGCAGGCGTGGCCGGATACGTGCACGTCCGCAATCGCGCTGTGAAGCACCTTTATACCGTTGGACATAAGCTCGTTTATGACCTTATCGACGAATTTTTCGTTTCCGGGGATAGCGGAAGCGGAGAAGATCACCACGTCACTCGGGCCAAGCTTAACCTTCGAATGCTCTGCGAACGCCATACGGTACAAAGCAGACATATGCTCGCCCTGCGTACCCGTCGTTATGATTGTTATCTGTTCGGGGTTGTAGCG
>JAZRTW010000204.1:0-1774 GCA_045652265.1 Eubacteriales bacterium
TGGAGAAACCGAGCAACTCGTTGGTTATATCGATTCTTCGAAGAACGTATATAAGCCCGGTTCAACGGTTGATGCAAAAGTTTACCTCTATCCTCTCGTAGTTGACTTCTACACGGCATTTGGCGCAGGTGCTCGTACGACAACTCCTACGGGTATCAGATACCAGACGATCGTAAGCGAAGAGTTCATCAACATTATGGGCGATGATATTGCAAGTAAATTCGGTACGATCATTATTCCTACCGATTACGTTGAAAAGATGATGGCAAGAGACGACTTCGACCACATGCTCGACGCAGGTAAGATTATGGCAACTACTGCTATGCAGAAGATCAACATCGTAAACAACGGTTGGGCTTCCGCTGATTACTACGGCGACCGTAACGTTCCTGCAGGCTATAAGACTTACATGGGATCTATCGTAGGAATTCTCGAGGATAACAGCACAAAAGACTTCTCCGGTATCTCTTACTTCATGGTTGACTACGTCAACGATGACAGCGAAGAAGTGACGTACTTCACTGCTAAATGGCAGACGAAGACGGTTGAAGGAGATAACACAGTTATCGGTTACGTTGACGGCGTAAATAATAACGCTGTTGAGCGTGATGCTGCTAACTCCAGAAACGTAGCATTTATCGCATACAGTGCAATAAACGATGCAAACAGCGGATTAAGTTCTTCAGCAAAAGCTCAACTCAAATTCTACGCAGATCAATACGAAGTTCCCGCAGCATAAAAAAATAATTTCCGTGCCGAAGCAAACGCTTCGGCACGGTTTTTGAAACGGAGATATATAATGAAAAAAATCATATCATCGCTTTTGTGCGCGATAATGCTCATAACGCTTTGCTCCTGCGCAAAAGAGGTCGATTTAGCAAAACAGCTCCCCGATACGATATGGGACAACCACGCCTCTTACATAAGCGTAGAATTTAAAAAAGACGGCGTCTGCACCGTTTCCAACGCCATCAGTACGGAAGAATGTGCATACACAGCCGAAGGCGGCAAGCTCACGATAACGGGCGCAATTTCAACGTGGAACGGTGTCCTCGCGGAAGATAGCATTACTATCGAGGGTATGGAAGGCGCGTTTACAAAATCGAAAGAGCGCACCTATTTCCCCGTAAACGATAGCTACGGCTACGTTATAGGCTCTTCCGACGATGAGGTCGTGGAGGACGTTATATACGACCTGTCCTTCTGGAACGGCTTTTATAAGAGCACATTCGGTGAGCTCACTATCGGCGAGTCGGGAATAATTAACACGCTGACGTATATGTTCAAGCTCGACGACGGCTCTATCATAAACGGTACGATAAGACCGGACGCATCGAATACTATGGTGCTTGAAAATTTGAGCGTTCGCATAACGCTTATGCAGCTCGGCGCAGTGGTCGAGGCTGTCACCCCCGAGTTCGAAATCTACGCCGGAAGCTATATAAAGCAATTGAATACAAAACCGCAACTTCTTTCATAAATATTTTTAACGAATTAATGATATTTGCAACGGAGCGGGCGGTTCTCATACAAAAAAGAGAAGACTCAAGAAAATGAGCCTTCTCTTTTTTATTATGTGTAGGTGTGACCGAAAGGCTCCCTCTGACGAGGGAGCTCCCGACGAAGTCGGGTGAGGGAGAGACAAAATATTGTTCAAGTTTCATCCTCGTTTTCGCACACTCTCTCCCTCCGTCTTTTTGCTACGCAAAAATCCACCTCCCTCGTCAGAGGGAGGCAAGGCAAGATGTGAAGAGTATTCTGATTTTCTAACTTT
>JAZRTW010000205.1:0-7891 GCA_045652265.1 Eubacteriales bacterium
GTTGTCTTCCTAAGACCGCTTGGCCTCCGACTTTCTTTCCGAGGGTGAGTCGGTAAAGCTTGCGGGTGAATGGACGAGCCACCCGAGTTTCGGAAGACAATTTAACGTTTCAACTTACGAGAAAACTCTCCCTGCAACAAAGGATTCGATATTAAGATATTTGCAATCGGGCGTCATAAAGGGAATAGGCCCTGTAACCGCTTTGCGAATTGTCGAAAAATTCGGTGACGATGCATTGGACGTGTGTGAAAATCACCCACAATGGCTCACCGATATAAAAGGTATCACATCAGAAAAAGCAAAGCTTATCGGTGAAGCATTTTCGGCACAGTCAGGTCTTCGCAGTATTATTATGTTTTGCAAAGAATTCTTCGGTATTTCAACTGCAATGCGAATGTATAAGCGATGGGGGAAAGGCGCTATTGAAATAGTTGGTGCAAATCCTTATATACTTTGCGATGAAATCTACGGCGTAGGTTTTGAAAAAGCCGATGCTTTCGCAAAAGCCAAAGGCATAAAGGACGACGCACCCGAACGTATATGCGCGGCGTTAAAGTTTATTTTAAGGCACAATGCCTTTCAAAACGGCCATACGTACATTCCCGAAAATAAGCTTTGTGAAGTTTGCAAAAATCTCGTTAACACGTCAAGCGAAAATATAAAGAACGCTCTTGATTTTTGCATTAAAAACGGTGATCTTCACAGAGTGCCGACGCTTGACAGAGAAGCTGTATATCTTCACAGATATTACAAAGCAGAAAAATATACGGCGCAAAAGCTGTTTGAAATGGCAAGTTTATCGAAGATACATAAAGATATTATAGACATCTCCAAAACGATAAAAGAAATAGAAGAAAACGACGATATCGAATATGCACCCTTGCAGATCGAAGCAATACATAAAGCCGTCGAAAGCGGCGTGATGGTGCTTACGGGTGGTCCCGGAACAGGTAAAACGACTATAGTAAAAGCCGTTTTGAGAGTTCTTGAATTAAGCGGCGTATCGGTTGCTCTGTGTGCACCTACGGGGCGTTCTGCAAAGCGAATGGAAGCTGCCACGGGCGTTGAGGCAATGACTATTCACAGATTGCTCGAAGCAGAGATAAATCCTGAAAGAAACGATAATTTCGGAAAGAATGAAAAAAATCCGTTAAGCGAGGATTTTATAATCGTTGACGAAGCTTCTATGATAGATATTCTTCTTATGGAAGCGCTCTTGCGTGCTATAAAACCCGGCGCTCAACTTTTGATCATCGGTGACAAGGATCAGCTCCCCGCAGTAGGCGCAGGCAACGTTCTTTGCGATATAATAAATTCAGGGGAGATCCCGATGGTAGCTTTAAAGGAAATATACCGTCAAGCAACCGAAAGTAAGATAATTGTAAACGCTCACTCGATAAATTCCGGCGAATACCCCGATCTTACCAGTAAAAATTCCGACTTCTTCTTTATGCCGAGAGATAACTTTGACGAGGTTAATCAAACGGTGACGGAGCTTATAAAATACCGCCTACCAAAAGCTTATCCCGATTTTGCAAACGATATACAAGTGATTATTCCGTCAAGAAAAGGTAAAAACGGCACGGAAGCATTAAACGTGATTTTACAAGATGCGATGAATCACGCAGGGCCTGCAAAGGTCGAATTAAAAGTCGGAAGCAAAATCTTTCGCGAGGGCGATAAGGTTAT
This sequence comes from Eubacteriales bacterium, assembly GCA_045652265.1. Classification (GTDB taxonomy): domain Bacteria; phylum Bacillota; class Clostridia; order Oscillospirales; family CAG-272; genus CALCTE01. The sequence continues at coordinate 1,690 of JAZRTW010000205.1, forward strand.
GCAAACGCGTAACGATTATAATATACCATGGACAGATGAAAATGATATTCAAGGCTTTGGCGTGTATAACGGTGATATCGGTTATATTTGCTACATTGACAAGGGCTTTGAGAAAGTATACGTACAATATGAAAATCGAAAAGCAGAATACGATTTTCCGATGATAGACGAGCTTGAACACGCCTATGCCATTACCGTACACAAAAGTCAAGGAAGCGAATATCCTATAGTTGTTTTACCGCTGTATGACTTTCCAAGACGCTTGCAGATAAGAAATCTGCTTTATACCGCGATTACCAGAGCGCAAAACGTTTTAATAATCGTCGGCAAAAAAGAGGTCGTCTACGGAATGGTCGATAATTTTAAGACGTCGCGCAGATATACAGGGCTTGCAGACGCCATAGCCGAATATGCAATATAAATATGGAGATATGATATGAATATATTTGAAAAATGCGGATTCTTACCCACGGAAATATTATTACCGAATGACAGCGTTGATATGAAGAAATGGTCTGTCATCGCATGTGATCAGTACACATCTAATCAAAAATATTGGGACGATGTCGAAAATATCGTTAAGGAAGCGCCCTCTGCGTTAAGACTGGTACTTCCCGAGATATATTTAAACGCTCCCGATGCTGCGGATAGAATTAAAAAAATTAACGCCACAATGAATGACTATTTGGAAAGCGGCACGTTAAAGTCAACCGAGCCGTGCTATATACTTGTTTTGCGTACTTTGCCTGACGGAAGCGTACGGAAGGGTATAGTCGGAATGATCGACCTTGAAATGTATGATTTTTCAAAGGACAGTCAAAGCAAAATACGTCCTACGGAAGGAACCATTGCCGATAGAATCCCTCCAAGACTACGCATAAGAGAAAATGCTCCTATGGAGCTTCCGCACGTTATGGTACTTATCGACGACGAAAAGAAAGAAATTATAGAAAACCTTTGCGAAAAGACCGATACTCTCGAAAAGCTTTATGACTTTGATCTTATGCAAAACGCAGGACATCTCACGGGATATAAAGTAGACGGTGAACTTGCAGAACAGATTGCAAATAAACTTTGTAAATTTGCAGAAAGAAGCTATTTTGATGAAAAATATAACTGTTTCGAAAAAGGAATACTTCAGTACGCCGTAGGTGACGGAAACCACAGTCTTGCAACCGCAAAGAGCTTCTATCAGATGAATCCAAGCGAAAAGACGCGATACGCTTTGTGCGAGCTTGTAAATCTCCACGATGAAAGTCTCGTTTTCGAGGCAATACACAGAACCGTGTTTAAAACTGATACAAAAAAGCTTATCGCAGAGCTATTTAATGAATATCCGGAAGCAAAAAAATCAATATCAAACTCTGCAAGCGCTCACAATATAGAAATCTACGTAAACGGTAAAATTCAATATTTCTCGCTTGAAAATCCCCCGTATAAACTTACCGTGGCAACTTTGCAGAATTTCCTTGATAAATATTTAACTGATAACGCAGGAGAGATAGACTATATCCACGGCGAAGAAGAATGCATCGAGCTTTCAAAAAATGAAGGCGCAATTAGCTTTATTTTGCCCTCAATGAAGAAGACGGAGCTCTTTGCCGCCGTAATTAAGGACGGAGCTTTGCCGAGAAAAACGTTTTCTATGGGCGATGCCGATACAAAACGCTTTTACACAGAAGCAAGAAAGATAAAATAAACGAATAAAAACATCGCAGTTCCAAATAAGAACTGCGATGTTTTTATCATACACCGATTATTCGGTTTTTCTTTTCATCAAGATCTTCTATTGTTTTAATGATCAGCTTAACACAGGTGTCTATACCCAAAGTGCTGCTGTCTAATATTAGATCGTAGTTTTCGGAAGTTCCCCATTCATCGTGGGTATGGCTTGAATAATAATTTGATCTTATTCTGTCAGTCTTCTTTATAAGCTTCTTTGCATCATTTTCGCTTAGTTTATACAGCCTCTTGGCTCTTTCCGTTCTTTTATCGATATCAGCGCGGATAAAAACGCTTATAGTCGATTTATTGTTGCGTAGCACGTAATCAGCACAGCGGCCGACGATAACGCAAGGGCCGTTCTTTGCATACTCTCTTATTGTATGAAACTGTGTTTCAGCAATTTTTACGCTCAAAGGCAACGTCAAAGTTGGATCGGAATTATACCACATATAAGCATACTGATAACCGGGCGTAGCCCAAATACTCGTCGGACGCTCATCGTGCTTTTCTACAAGAGCGGCTTCGATTTTTAAGATCTCTGCAGTATGATCTATTATTGATTTGTCGTAATAAGGAACACCAAAATATTCTGCAACCTTCTGACCGATCTCAGCGCCGCCACTACAAAACTGACGGCCTATTGTTATAATCCAATTACCGTTCATAATAACTCCTTTGGAATTTATTGTGCAATTTGTTTATAACTTTGCTACAAACAAATTATTCTTTGTATATATTATACATCATATCTACAAAATGTGCAATAGTTTTTTTAAAAAAATATAATGTAGAATATTGACAAATTTCATAAGAAATATTATACTTTTTTCAGAGGTGATCTTATGAAAATTACACTTACGAGGATTTCCGAGTTAACCGGTATATCCTGCTCGACAATATCACGCGTATTAACGGGTAACGGATATGTCAAGCCCGAGACACGCGAAATCGTAGAAGCGGCACTCGCCGAATACGGATATAAATATAAGCCGTCTAAAAAGAAAGTTGCATCAGCTTTCAAAAAAGTAGTACTCGTTATTTGCGGTGATATTACCAACAATGTATACACCGGTTACATCGCAGGAATGAACAGCATCTTTGAAAAAAACGGTATTAAAACGCTTATCGCCAACAGCGATTACAGCACTGAAAGCGAAGAAGAGTATTTAAGTTTTGCTTCTTGCAGCGGATTTGCGGGCGTAGTTATGCTTAACGCAGTTGAAACACCGTCGCTTCTTCGTTTGCTGCAGACTATAAAATGCCCCATCGTATTTATTAACAGATACCTAAAATCCATAAACGTTGACATTGTTAGTATGGATACTTACCGCGGCGGTTATCTTGCTACTGACTATCTTATCAGAAACGGTCATAAAAATATAGCCCACTTATGCGGACCTGACAACTCAACCTCTGTTCAAAACAAGGAAAACGGATACAATGACGCAATGAGAAACGCAGGTCTTGATCCTACGAAATGCACGAGTTACAGAGGTGATCTGCATTATAAAAGCGGTTACTTATTCGGAAAACAGCTATTGCGTACCGATGACGCGGCAACGGCAGTATTTTCGGACAATGCAACGATGGCGTCAGGCCTTATTGATGCATATTACGACAGCGGAAAAGAAATACCTCGCGATTTAAGCATTTTGTGTGCAGATGAACTTCCGGATACTATTACCGGCAAAGTAGAGTTGACAACGGTAAGCTGTGACTTTAAAAAACTCGGAACAGTTGCGGCAAAACGTATGATAGATATTATTAATACGGGTGACTCGGCTAGACAGTCTATAATTTTCCCACCCGTTCTTACAGTGCGAGACAGTGTAGCTAAATATATAAATAAAACAAATGACAGCGGCAAATAACCGCTGTCATTTGTTTTATTATTTACTTTTTTTAAGGCTTAAAAGAATTCCCAAAGCGATGGAAAGAAATGCTGCTACCATTACTTGATACTGTGAGGGAAGCATAAATGTTAATGTATGAGCGGGTATCCAGAAGAAAGGAACGCATTTTAAAATCGTGAATGAAACGAATTGTCCCCAGTCTACAGCTCTTACGGTATCAAGCAACTTTTTAGGTTCTTTTGCAACGCTTAAGTCTATCCATTTATCAGTTATTTTGTGAAGCGCCATAAACGTAGGACCGAAAGTCGTATTCATAATAGCGCTTATGCAAAATGCCGTTATGAGTTTTGCTCCAAACGATGCTTTATCTGCAATACACCAAATTACGTTATTGTCAATGAGCGCATTTATAGCGTATTTGAAGCTGGTCATCATAAAGGTTATCCAAGCACCGAGTATACCCCAGATGATAAATCGAAGCCATACCATAGTCGGAAATGACCACGTCTTTGTTTTTAAACGGAGTGCTATTATTTCACCGACTGTTGCAAGAAAAGCAAACTTGATAAATCCCATAATAAAGGGGTGCGCCGTAGTGAGAGAGGTAAATATCTCGTTTGTTGCGGGAATTGCTATTATTGCTATAAACAGTAAAATTATTGCAACGCAAAGAATACAAATCAAAAAATTAGATTTTTTCATAATTTATACCCCATATCAAAAGCTTTGAGATTCATTTCCAAAAACTTTGCGGGTACGGTTACTTTAAGCGTTTCGATCCAACGTTCGTAAGGGATATCGGTCTTTTGCGCAAGAAGTCCTATCAAAACGACGTTTACGGCTTTTGCATTTCCTGCTTTTTTTGCAAGCTCAAGTGCGTTAATTGCCGTAATATCGCATACGGAAGCGAGTTTGTCTTCAATATTTTCGGGATAACTTGCGGCACCCGTAATTACGGGCATAGGATCTGTCTTTTGGCGGTTTACAAGCATCTTTCCGCCTTTCTTGAGGAAGGGGAGAGCTCTGTATGCTTCAAGAAGCTCGAACGCCAATATAACGTCTGCTTCACCCTTGTCGATTATGGGAGAATATACCTTCTCGCCGTATTTTACGTATGTAACTACGCTTCCGCCTCTTTGACTCATACCGTGAACTTCGGAAACCTTAACGTCATAGCCTTCTCCGATAAGAGTATTACCGAGAATACGGCTTGCAAGCAAAGTTCCTTGTCCGCCGACACCGACGATCATAATATTCATAGACATATCAGTTTTCCTCCTTCTCTATAGCTCTGAAGGGACAAACGTTTATACATAAAGTACATCCGTTGCACTGCGTTTGGTCGATAGTGACTTTTCCGTTTTTGATGCTTATTGCGGGACAACCGAGATTCATACATTTCTTGCAATTTTTGCACTTATCGGTTATGACGCAATTACCCGTATACTTAACTGTTTTTAAGAGAGCGCAAGGTCTTTGCGCAATTATAACCGAAGGCTCTTCGGCATTCGTCTCTTCCTTTACGGTCTTTTCAAATTCAGCAAGATCAAAAGGATCGACGACCTTAACTCTGTCGATTCCGACCGCTTTACACAAAAGTTCTAAATCTACTTGCTTTGTAGCTTCTCCGCGAATAGTTTTTCCCGTAGTGGGATTTTCTTGGTGTCCGGTCATACCCGTAATTGAGTTATCGAGTATAATAACGGTGTTGATTCCCTTATTATAAACAATGTCGATAAGTCCCGTTATTCCGGAGTGAATAAACGTTGAATCGCCGATAACGGAAACGAGCTTCTTTGCAAATTCATCGCCTCTTACCTTTGCCATACCGTGAGCGGCACTAACCGACGCTCCCATACAAATAGTTGTATCAATGCTTGCCAAAGGAGCAACAGCACCGAGCGTGTAACAGCCGATATCACCGCAAACCGTGAGTCCGAGCTTCTTTAAGGTATAGAACGTCGCTCTGTGAGGGCAACCCGCACACATTACGGGAGGACGTACGGGAATAGGTTCATTTGCAATATCGTATTTATTTGCTTCTTCGTTTAAGACAGCGCCTTTTATCATTGCGGGCGTGTACTCACCGAGAAGCGTGAACACGTCTTTGCCGATTACCTCTATACCGAGAGCTTTGCAATGCTCTTCAATGAAGGGATCGAGCTCTTCAATAACGTAAAGCTTCTTGCAACTTGCTGCAAAGTTCGAAATCAGCTTTTCGGGGAGAGGATATACCATACCGAGCTTTAGGTAATTGACCTTATCGCCGAGAGCTTCCTTTGCGTACATATATGAGATACCCGATGTAATAACGCCTATTTCGCTATTGTTATCTTCAACCGTGTTAATTTTGCAGTTTTCGGCAAATTCCGTAAGCGCCTTCGTTCTTTCTTCGACTACGACGTGACGCTTGATTGCGTTCGCGGGCATCATAACGTATTTGCCGATATTCTTTTCGTAAGCTTTAAGCTCAACGTCTTGTCTATCGCAAAGCTCAACGAGACTTTGCGAATGTGAAACTCTCGTTGAAAGTCTTATAAAGAAGGGAGCGTCATATTTCTCGGAAAGCTCAAACGCGAGCTTAACATATTCTTTACATTCCGATGAATCTGCAGGAAGTCGGA
>JAZRTW010000206.1:0-3719 GCA_045652265.1 Eubacteriales bacterium
GCAATGATGAGCTTCCTTAACGAAATTTATGATGTCGGCGAGCTCACTGTTGACGATCTTATGGCGTTTATACGTATTCTCTGTCCTTTTGCACCTCATATTGCAGAAGAAATATGGGAAAAATTCGGCATGAAGGGATATTGCTCATTAGCCGCTTGGCCCGAATATGACGAGTCCAAGCTCGTTGAAAGCACGATGGAGATAGCAGTACAAATATCCGGTAAGTTCAAGGCAACCGTAAGCGTTCCTTCCGATGCCGACAAGGATGCAGTTATCGCTGCCGCAAAAGCTAATGATAAAGTCGCGTCCATCATCGAAGGCAGAACTATCGTTAAAGAGATATACGTAGAAAAGAAGCTTGTAAATATTGTTGTCAGATAAGGAGACGATACTATGCAGTTAGTTATAATCGTTTTGAATAAAATTGAAGTCCTTGACAAAATGTTAAAAGAATTCGGAAATGCAAATATCCCCGGTGCCACTATCCTTGACAGTAAAGGAATGGCAATGGAGCTCGGCGAGATAGATGAACTTCGCTTTTTGGGCTCGCTTCGCAGAATGCTCGATCCTGCTCACAGAGAGAGCCGTACGATCTTTCTAGTTGTAGATGAGGATAAAATACCCGTCATTTCCAAAATTGCTAATGAAGTTACCGGAGGTCTTGATAAACCCGATACAGGTGTAATTTTTTCAGTTCCCGTTAATTACACCGAGGGCTTCCAAACTACAAAATGAATCTAAATCAATATCTTAATTTAAACACACTGTTATTTCTTGCGGTTATGATCTTTGCCGGAATGTTTCTTGGAAGAATGGCAAAGCATATTAAGCTTCCTAACGTTACAGGTTACATAGTTGCCGGACTCTTGCTCGGTCCGAGCGTTTTGGGGATAGTCCCCGAAGACGTTGTAAAAAGCTTTGAGATCATCTCAACCGTTTCTCTCGGCTTCATCGCTTTTTCAATAGGTAATGAATTCAAAATTTCATATTTTAAACGCGTCGGTGCTTCACCGATAGTAATTGCATTCTTGGAAGCATTCTTTGCGGTTATCTTCGTATTTGTAGCGCTAGTATGCTTTGGCGTAGACGTATCGTTTGCGCTCGTGCTTTCTTCAATAGCGGCGGCAACCGCCCCCGCAGCTACTATAATGGTAATCAAGCAATATAAAGCGCGCGGTCCTGTTACGGAATCACTGCTGTCCGTCGTTGCTATAGATGACGCCGCGGCGCTTATGCTGTTTTCCGTATGCGTAGCTATTGCACAGACTATCACCAAAAGCGGAGATGGCAGTCTTGCCTCTACCATACTTTCATCTCTTTGGGAAATATTCGGTGCAATTTTAATCGGAGCTGTTCTCGGTTTTATTTTCTTGGTTCCGTTAAGGTTTTTCAAAAAAAACGGCAACAGATTATCTCTTATCTTCGGCTTCGTATTTTTAGCATTGGGAATGTCCAAGATATTACACGTTTCGGATCTGATGTGCTGTATGGCAATGGGAGCTATCGTTGCTAACTTCTCACCCGACGTAAATAAAATTATGGATCTTTGCGATGGAGTAACGCCGCCTATGTTTATGTTGTTTTTCGTCGCATCCGGCGCAGATTTAAAGTTAAGCGTACTTCCGACGGTCGGCATAATCGGATTTGTCTATATTGTATTTAGAGTTATAGGAAAGATTCTGGGCGCATCATTCGGCGGTATAATTTCAAAAGCCAATGCAAATGTCAAAAAGTATCTTGGTTGGGCGCTCATTCCGCAAGCCGGCGTAGCGATAGGTCTTTCGCTTGCGGCAGGTAACGTCGTTCCCGAATACGCACCGCAAATTAGAGCAATAATTTTGTGTGCAACGCTCATTTATGAACTTATCGGCCCCGTGATAACAAAAATTTCTCTCAAAAAAGCAGGAGAGATACAAGAATAAAAATAAAAGCTGTAGCATTGCTACAGCTTTTATTTTTATTAAACTTATTCCTTAACTTCGTTATTTACGGTTTCTTCCAAAGTTTGAATTTCATTGTTAGATGAAGTATCGGGAGAGTCGAGGGAATCTTCTTCCGTTTCAACTACGGACACTTCTTCATCTTCGTCCTTTTCGGCAATTGCAAGATTTACAACTATCGCGTTGTCCTTGAGTCTCATTATGCGGACACCGGAGGTTGAACGATTAGTGTAAATCGGAATATCGGCTATTCTGACTCTGATTATTATGCCTTCATTCGTTATAAACATAGCATCGGAATCTTCTTGAACGGAAGCGATACCGCAAAGCTTACCCGTTTTTTCTTCGGTAAGAAGGTGGCAACGCATACCCTTCGTACCTCTTGAATGCGCGGAGAAGTTTTCGTATGAGCAACGCTTACCGAAGCCCTTTTCCGTAACGGTGAGGAGAGTTTCGTCCGTACCTTCCGCAATAGTAACGGCACCGCAAACCGTGTCGTTATCCGCAAGATTTATCGCCTTTACGCCTCTTGCAGTTCTACCCATAACTCTTACCGCGTCTTCATTAAAACGCACTGCAAGGCCGTTTCTTGATGCTATAAGTATATCGTCATAGCCGCTTGTGAGTTTTGCAAAGTACATTTCGTCGTCATCGTCGAGTGTAAGTGCGATAATACCCGTTTTTCTGATGTTCTTGAAATCGCTTACTCTCGTACGCTTAATGATACCGTTTTTGGTTATCATCGTAAAGTAATTGTCGATATCAAGTGACGGAACCGTAATGCAAGCCGTAACCTTTTCGTCGGAATCAATAGGTAAGAGGTTAATAAGATTCGTACCCTTTGCAGTTCTGCCTGCCTCGGGAATCTCGTAACATTTCTTTAAGTATACTTTACCTTTATTCGTAAAGAGAAGAATATAGTCGTGAGAATTAACAACGTATACGTTGTTTACCAAGTCTTCATCTCTTGTGCTCATGGCAGTAATGCCCTTGCCGCCGCGGTTTTGTGCTTGATACGTGTCAGCGGCGATACGCTTGATATAGCCCGCTTGAGTCATTGATACAACGTACTTTTCTCTTGCGATAAGATCTTCTGCGAGTATCTCATCAGCATTGGGCTCAATGTCAGTTCTTCTTTCATCGCCGTATCTATTTTTAATGACGGTGAGTTCTTCCTTTATGATATCCTTAACGAGATTTTCATCGCCGAGGATTGCATTCATTTTTTCAATAAATGCAAGTTTATCCGTAAGTTCGTTAGTAACCTTATCTCTTTCCATTCCTGAAAGGCGTCCCAAAGGCATTTCAACGATAGCCTGGGATTGCACTTCGGATAAACCAAAACGATCCATTAAAGCCTGTTTTGCTTCGGGAATGGACGCAGAAGCTCTAATAAGCTTAATAACTTCGTCGATATTATCAAGAGCAGTAACGTATCCTTGCAAGATATGCACACGCTTTTCGGCTTGTTCTTTGTCGAAGATAGTTCTCCTGCGTATAACTGTTTCCTGGTGCTTGATATAATGATGAAGAATTTCCTTGAGGTTAAGTATTTTAGGCTCGTTATTTACAAGCGCAAGCATAGTTATTGCACAGGTGTCCTGAAGTTGCGTGTATTTATAGAGAAGATTGAGAACTAACTGGGGATTTGCATCTCTCTTACATTCAATAACTATTCGCATACCTGCCTTGCCGGTTTCATCGCGCAAGTCGGAAATTCCTTCAATACGCTTTTCCTTGGCAAGCTCGGCAATGTTCGAAATAAGCATAGACTTATTT
>JAZRTW010000207.1:0-6520 GCA_045652265.1 Eubacteriales bacterium
ACGAGAAATACGCCGTTTCATTGTAACGGAAGCCTTACCGTCGCGGGACAGAAAATACATTGCCATAAGGTAATAGGACACGGAAGCGTGACTTTTGAAAAGGGACTTCAGCAGTCCTGCAACCCCGTATTTATGCAAACGGCGGCAAAGGTCGGTGCAAAGCGCTTTTACTATTATTTCGAGGGTTACGGCTACACGAACAAAACGGGTATAGACCTTCCCGGTGAAGCATCTCCTTTGCACATTGAACAAAAACAGATGAACGAGGTCGAGCTTGCGGTATATTCCTTCGGTCAGACCTTTAAAGTCACACCCATACAACAGCTTCGCGCACTTTCTGCCGTAGCAAACGGCGGAAAGCTCGTCACTCCGCACATAGTCGAGAAGATAATCGACGACGACGGCAAGGTACTTTACCAGGCGGACGGCGGAGCAACAAGACAGATAATATCCGAAAAGACCTGTGCGCTTCTTTCCGAAATGCTTGAAGGCGGCGTTATCGACGGCGGTGCAAAGAACGCCTACGTAAGCGGCTATCGCATAGCGGCAAAGACGGGAACTTCGCAAAAGCAGGATAAATACGCACCCGACGGAACGCGTCCTTACAGAATAGGCTCTACCGTTGCATACGGGCCCTTGGAGGATCCGGAAATAGCAATAGTCATAATCGTCGACGAGCCGAGCGCGGGTAACGTATACGGCAGCGTTGTCGCAGCACCCTACGTTTCGAAATGCCTTGCGGAGATATTCCCCTATATGGGCATCGAGCCTAACTACAGCGAAGACGAAGAAATGATAACCATACGCAATTATACGGATATGACGGTCGATGAAGTAAAGGAAAAACTCGACAAGAGCATAAACGTAACAGTAAGAGGAAACGGCGGCAAGGTAATAGGTCAGGTACCGCACGCCGCAAGCAAGCTTTACTCAAACGGAACTTTAGTGCTTTACACAGAGGGTGCGGAAGATACGGACGATATGACAACCGTTCCGAACCTTATCGGAAAAACGGCGTCCGAGGTCAACAAGCTGCTTAATAACGCGGGACTGAATCTTAACGTTGAAGGTTCATATTTGGAAGGCACTGCGGTCGTAATCTCTCAATCCGTCGAGCAGGGCGAAAAGGTAAATCGCGGCACGATAATCACGGTAGAGTTCAGATATTACGACGTAGCCGACGGCTATAGATAACGAAAGGATAACGATGAAACTCACAAAGCTTTTTTCCGAAATTGAAATTGTAAAAACAAACGTTGACCTTGACGTCGACGTTACGGGAATAAGTGAAAAATCCGCTTCTTGTAAGAACGGATATGCATACGTTTGCATAAAGGGAATACATAAAGACGGCAAGGATTTTATAAAAGAAGCGCTTGACGGCGGCGCGGTATGCGTCGTATGCGATACGGAGCTTGACGAGGGCATACCCTACGTCATGGTAGAAAACGCAAGAGCGGCGCTTTCGCGTATGTGGCAGGAATGGTACGGCCACCCCGCGCGCTCGTTAAAGCTTATCGGCGTTACGGGCACGAACGGAAAGACCTCGACGGCGTATATGTTAAAGTCGATACTCGATAAGGCGGGGAAGCCCTGCGGACTTATCGGAACGGTAAGATATATAACAGGCGAGTCGTATTACGAATCGGAGCTTACAACTCCCGACCCCGAGCTTATGCAAAAGCTCCTTTTCGAGATGAAAAAGAGCGGACACGAGTACGTGGTATGCGAGGTATCATCTCACGCGCTTGCTCTTGATAAACTTGACGGAATACGCTTCGAGATAGGCGTTTTCACTAACTTGAGCCAAGACCACATGGATTTCCACGGCAATATGGAAAACTACTTCACGGCAAAGAGTAAGCTGTTTTCGATGTGCAAATGCGCCGTTATAAACAGCGATGACTTATACGGCAAGCGCCTCGCAAGCAGACTGAATATCAAAACCGTCACTTGCTCGGTTGATTCAAACGATGCGGATATATGCGCAAAGAATATCAGAACGAAGGAAAACAGCGTCGAATACGAATTTCTTTCGGGCTCTACGATCTACAGAATATATTGTCCCGTATCGGGCAAATTCAGCGTATATAATTCACTTCTTTCAGCCGCCAGCGCAGAACTTGTAGGTATTTCGTCTGAGAACATTGTCGACGGTATAAGCTCTATGGGAACGGTTACGGGAAGAATGGAAAGAGTTGAGACGGGAAAGGATTTCTCGATAATCATCGACTTTGCCCACACGCCCGGTGCGCTTGAAAACGTGCTGAAGTCCATAAGAGAATTTGCGACGGGAAGGATAGTTTGCCTTTTCGGTTGCGGCGGTGACAGAGATAAGTCAAAGCGCAAGATTATGGGTAAGATCGCCGCGGAAAATTCCGACTACCTCGTAATAACGTCGGATAACCCCAGAAGCGAAGATCCTCTTGAGATAATCAAGGAGATACTCGAAGGCGTGCTTACCGTAGAAAGCATCAAGGATAAATATACGGTCATCGAGAGCAGAGAAGAGGCGATACGTTACGCGATAAAGAACGCAAAAAAGAACGATACCGTACTGCTTGCGGGCAAGGGACACGAGAATTATTACGTTGATGCAAGCGGAAAACACAGCTTTGATGAAAGAAGCATCATAAAAGATGAGCTTTCAAAATAATGTATAAAGAATAAAAGGAACGAAGGGAAAGTTAAATGAAGTATATTTTAATAGGTTCCGCACTTATCGGACTCGTATCGTCACTTTTGCTTTTGAGAATATTTATTCCCGTATTAAAAAGCGTAAAGCTGGGGCAGAAGATACTTGATATAGGACCGAGATGGCACAAATCAAAGGAAGGAACTCCGATAATGGGAGGACTTTTCTTCGGAATTGCCGCTCTTTTGGGCTGTATCTTTGCCTTCGTTATGGTATATATAAACAGCGGCATTAGAGAACTCGGTGCGATTATAGCGAGTGTCGGATTTATTATTTTAAATTTCCTTTCGGGATTTATCGACGACTACATAAAGCTTTTCAAAAAGAGAAATAAGGGCCTTTCCGCTTCGGGTAAGCTCTTTATACAGGTTGCGGCGGCAACGGGATACATCGCGGCACTCCATTTTTGCGGCTACGGTACGAATCTTAACATTCCCTTTATCGGAAACGTAGATTTCGGTATCCTCTACTATCCCGTAGTGCTTCTCGGAATAGTCTATTTCGTAAACTGCGTAAATCTCACGGACGGTATCGACGGGCTTGCGGGAAGCGTAACGCTTATAGTGACGGTATTTTTCTCTGCCGTTGCAATATTCAAATTGCAGTCGACGGAAGTGCTTATACTGACGCTTCCTATGCTCGGTGCACTTATCGGATTTTTGTTTTATAACTTACACCCCGCGAAAATATTTATGGGCGACACGGGCTCTTTGATGCTCGGCGGCTTCTTGGTGGCAGTTTCGTTTTTACTTAAAATGCCAATATTCCTTCTTATATGCGGATTCGTGTATATTTTTGAAGGGCTTTCCGTTGTGCTTCAGGTAATAAGCTTCAAGCTTACGGGAAAGCGTATATTTAAAATGAGCCCGCTTCATCACCACTTCGAAATGTGCGGTTGGAGCGAGGGAAAAATAGTAGGAACGTTTTCGTTTGCGACTTTGGTTTTGTGTGCCGTAGCGTATTTGGGAATCGTTTGATATTGAAAGGAAACGGGAGATGGAAGGGAATATAGTTAAAAAACAAAATAACAAGCTCTCTGCCGATGCTCCCGCAGTATCTAAAGGACATAAGCAGATAGTAAGACAAAGAGCGGGCGTCGACACGCCGTTTCTCGTAATAGTCATCGTGCTTTTGTGTCTCGGTACTATAGCAATTTTCAGCGCAAGCTACGCTTACGCGCAAAAATATCTCGGTGATACCTATTATTATCTTAAAAATCAGCTTATGTTCGTGGGACTTGGACTCGTTTTGATGTTTTTTGTCTCAAGAATAGACTATCTGTTAATCAAGCGCTTTGCATACGTAATATTTGCGGTAGTTATGGTGATGATGATAGCGACGGCTATCCCCGGCGTCGGTACGGTGCACCACGGTGCAAGACGTTGGCTTGAGATAGGGCCTATATCGTTTCAGCCGTCCGAGCTTTGCAAGCTTGCATTGGTTATCGTTTTTTCAAGATACTTTGTGGATTATGAAGTAAAAGCACAGAAATTTTCACACGGAATACTCATTCCGGGAATCGTTATCGTTTCGATAGCGATAATAATGTTCGAGCAAAGCCACCTTTCCGGACTCATCATTCTCACTCTCATCTGCGTATTTATGATGTTCATAGGCGGAAGTTCTGTAAAATGGCTTCTCGGACTCGGAGTTACGGGTGTCGGCGCAATAGCGGCGTTCTTTCTTTCGGGCGCAGGCTACAGAGTTGCGAGAATACAAGCGTGGATAGACCCGTGGGCATACGCCAAAGATGAGGGCTGGCAGACGATACAGTCGCTTTACGCCATATCGCAGGGTGGTCTTTTCGGAAACGGAATAGGCGAGAGCATGCAGAAAAACCTATACTTGCCCGAGCCTCAAAATGACTTTATCTTTTCGATATGGTGCGAGGAGCTCGGTTTTGTCGGCGCGATGATAGTAATTCTTTTGTTTGCTCTGTTTGCGTACAGGGGCGTGCTTATAGCAATGCGCTGCACCAACAAATTCGCAAGCTTTATGGTACTCGGTATAGTAATTAAGGTCGTTTTACAGGCACTTTTAAATATAGCGGTTGTGACGAATACTCTTCCCAACACGGGAATATCACTTCCGTTTTTCAGTTACGGCGGCACTTCGCTTCTGTTTCTTATGATCGAAATGGGAATCGTACTCTCAGTATCGAGATATTCATATTTGGAGAAGGGTTGATATAAATGAAGATATTATTAAGCGGCGGCGGCACGGGCGGGCACGTTTATCCCGCACTTGCCATAGCACAAGCATTTAAAGACAAATATCCCGATGCGGAGATAGCTTTCGTAGGCTCTCCGAGGGGAATAGAAAATAAACTGATACCCCAAACGGGATATTCGCTTTATAAAATTGACATTATGGGGATATCGAGAAAGCTCACCTTGAAAAATCTCAAGGTAGCCGCAAAGATCCTCAAATCAAAAGGACAAGCAAAAAAACTCTTAAAAGAGTTCAAGCCCGATATAGTTATCGGCACGGGCGGATATGCAAGCTGGCCCGCAGTCTCGCAAGCGGCGAAGATGGGTATACCCACAGCGATAGTCGAGCAGGACGCCTACCCCGGTATCGCGACAAGACAGCTTGCTAAATGCGCCGACAGAATATTCATAAGCTTCGAAAAAACGAAGGAATACATCGAAGGCAAAACGAAGAAGGGCAGTAAGATAATCCTTTCGGGAAATCCGCTTCGAAAGAATTTCTCCACCGTAAAAAAGGACGTTGCAAGAGCAAAGCTCGGCATAAATAAGCCTTATATCCTATCTCTCGGAGGAAGCCTCGGCGCTTTGACGATAAACAAGTGTATGCTTCAGGTATTCCACGATTTCTCGTCAAAGAACAATGTGTGCCACATGCACGCCTGCGGTTCGAGGGATTATAAGGAGATAAGAGCGCGCTTCGATACGATGGGGCTTGACAAAGCGAAAAACATCGTTTTGCAGGAGTATATCTACGATATGCCCGAGCGTATGGCGGCTGCGGACGTCGTCATAAACAGAAGCGGTGCAATAACCCTTGCGGAGCTTGCGATGCTTGGAAAGCCTTGCATACTTATTCCTTCTCCCAACGTTACCGCAGACCATCAGTACAAAAACGCGAAAGTCCTCGCGGATGCGGGCGCGGCGGTGCTTATAAGAGAAGATGAGCTCACCGCGGAAAGACTTTGCAAGGAGATAGAAGGCATCATCTTTTCACCCGAAAAGCAAAAGAAGATGTCGGAGAACATATCGCGCTTTGCGCATCCCGACAGTTTGGAAATGATAATAAGCGAATGTGAAAAAATAATGATGAGGAAGTAATATGGCAGATCATCGCACAAGGAGAGTCGATATATTTGACGACTCAAGTCTTGGTCAGGCAAGCCAGCGCTTACAAAAAAGGAAAAAGAGAAAAAGACGGGCGCTTATAGCCGTCTCTGTTTTACTCATCGCCGCCGCACTTTATTTGATAGCGGTCGTGTTTTTCAGAATTGCCGTGATAGAAGTCACGGGCACCGACGTATACACCGACGCGCAGATAATCGAAGCTGCGGGAATCAAAACGGGCGATAAGCTGTTAAGCCTCGACAGGTCGAAGATATCCGAAAACGTAAGAGGAAAGCTTACGGGCATTGAAAGCGTAAAGGTCAAGACGACACTTCCGAATAAGCTTACGCTTATAGTATCGGAGGGCTCGCCGAAATACGCATTTGAAAGCGGCGATAAGCTTTATTATCTTTCGGAAAACTTCATAGCTCTCGGCTCGGAGCTTTCCGTTTCGGAAAACGATACGATATATAACCTTCAGCCGAACCAGATAAAGAAGTACGTCTCGGGC
>JAZRTW010000208.1:0-3253 GCA_045652265.1 Eubacteriales bacterium
GTATTGTCGTTTACGCTGTAAACGATGGTCTTAAGGTCGTTACCTGCGGGAGCGGAGATAACTACCTTCTTTGCGCCTGCATTGATGTGAGCCATGGACTTGTCCTTGGAGCAGTAGAAACCTGTGCACTCAAGAACAACGTCAACGCCGAGCTCGCCCCAGGGGCAGTTTGCAGCGTCTTTTTCTGCATAGATTTTGAGTGTTTTGCCGTCAACCGTGATCGTGCCTGCTTCATCGTCAGCAGATACCGTTTCAGCAAGAGCGTATTTGCCCTGAGCTGTATCGTACTTGAGAAGGTGAGCGAGCATTTTGGGGCTTGTAAGGTCGTTGTTAGCAACGATCTCGTAACCCTCTGCGCCGAACATCTGTCTGAAAGCAAGACGTCCGATACGGCCAAAGCCGTTGATTGCAACTTTAACTGACATAATTTTGTCCTCCGTTTTATTATATAATTTTTTAAATTCCAAACACAGTAATTCTACTACAAAACTTGTGAATATGCAAGTATTTTTTCCCATATTTTTGAAAAAATGTAATATGAGGGCCAAAATAAATAAAAAAAGTGAAAAAAGGTGTTGACAAATCGTAAAACGGTGATATAATTAGCTGTAAAGTTTTTTACTTGACAGTGGGAGGCAGTATGAGAACGGTTGATATTCGCTACACGCTCTTGCTTGATTATTACGGTGCCTTGCTTCCCGCAAAACAGCAGGAACTTGCAAAGCTTTATCACTATGACGACCTTTCGCTTTCGGAGATAGCGGATACTCTCGGCATAACGCGCCAAGGCGTTCTTGACGGGCTTGAGAGAGCCGAAAAGAAACTTCGCGATTACGATGCGGCGCTTGGGCTTATCGAGAGGGATAAGGAGCTTTTGAAAAACGCATCGGAGATAAGAAGATGTGCAGAGAAACTTTTATGCGGAAACGATAAGGAGCTTTGCGAAAGGATAATTGCCGTCTGCGACAAAATGTCGCTGAAAGGATAAATATGTTCGGAAATCTTGTTGATAAGCTGTCGGAGGCTTTCAAAAAGTTTAAAAACAAGGGAAAACTTACCGAAGCCGACGTAAAGGCGGGAATGAAGGAAATCAAGCTTGCCCTTTTGGAAGCGGACGTAAACTTCAAGGTAGTTAAGGAGTTTATAAATCGCACGACCGAAAGAGCCGTCGGAAGCGAGGTCTTGGAAAGCTTACTTCCCGCACAGCAGATAGTTAAAATAGTAAACGAGGAGCTCGTTTCCATAATGGGCTCGCAAAACGAGAAACTAAACATCTCGCCGAAGCCCCCCACGGTAATTATGATGGTGGGACTTCAAGGTTCGGGTAAGACCACGCACGCGTCAAAGCTTGCGTATATGTACAAGAGCCAAAGTAAGCGTCCGCTCCTTGCGGCGTGCGACGTATACCGTCCTGCTGCAATAAAGCAGCTTGAGGTTATGGCAAATACGGCGGGAGTTGACTTCTTCGAGATGGGCGACAAGGAAAGCCCCGTAACCATTGCAAAGAAGGCGTACGAATATGCGATAAAGCACGGCAACGATATGCTGTTTCTCGATACCGCGGGACGCTTACACGTTGACGAAGAGCTTATGGAAGAGCTCGTCAAGATAAAGGAGAGCTTGCCAGTAACGGAAATTCTTCTCGTTGTTGACTCAATGACAGGTCAGGACGCGGTAAACGTTGCAAAGAGCTTTAACGAGCTTCTTGATATAACGGGCGTCGTTTTAAGTAAGATGGACGGCGACACGAGAGGCGGTGCGGCGCTTTCCATAAGGCATATTACCGGCAAGCCCATCAAGTTTATCGGTGTCGGAGAGAAGATAGACGCGCTTGAGCCCTTCTATCCCGACAGAATAGCGTCGAGAATACTCGGAATGGGCGATATGCTCTCTCTTATTGAAAAAGCCGAAAAGAGCTTTGATGAGAAAAAGGCAAAAGAGCTTGAAATGAAAATGCGCTCCAACGAATTCACATTGGAGGATTACCTTGAGCAGTTCGCGCAGGTAAGAAGTATGGGAAGCCTTGACCAGCTCGCGTCGATGATACCCGGAATGAACACGAAGGCTTTAAGGGACGTAAAGGTCGACGAAAAACAGCTTGACCGCACGGAAGCGATAATAAGGGCGATGACACCGAAGGAGAGGGAAAACCCCGATATAATAAATCCCTCCAGAAAGCGCAGAATAGCCGCAGGAAGCGGTGTCGGCGTAGAGGACGTCAACAGACTTTTAAAGCAATTTGACCAAACGAAAAAGCTTATGAAGCAGCTTACCGGAGGCGGACGCCACGGAAAGAGAAACAAGTTCGGCTTCAGATTTTAATTTAGTTTATATAAAATTTATATAAAAAACAAACACTTGAAAGGAAATACAAAAATGGCAGTTAAAATCAGACTCAGCAGACACGGCGCAAAGAAAAACCCCTTCTATCACGTAGTAGTTGCGGATTCCCGCTATCCCAGAGACGGACGTTTCATTGAGGATATCGGAACCTACAATCCCCTTACCGAGCCCTCCACCATCAACATTGATGCTGAAAAGGCAAAGAAGTGGATTGCAAACGGTGCACAGCCCACAGAAACCGTAAAGGCTCTTTTGAAGAACACGGGTATTATCGACTAATATCGGCGTAAACTTTTGGAGGAAGACCTATGAAAGACATACTTACGGATATTGCAAAAAGGCTTGTCCGTAATCCCGACGATGTGACCGTAAACGAGAAAGAAAGCGGTGATACGGTCGTATTGCAGCTTTCAGTGGCCAAGGAGGATATGGGCAGAGTTATAGGCCGTCACGGCAAGATTGCCCGTGCTATCCGTTCCATTATGAAGGTTGCGGCATCACTTGAGGATAAGAAGGTTATAGTCGACATAGTCGACTGAAAATGTGTGCGGCTGTCCGTAAAAAAGACAGCCGCAACACCGTACCCAAAGGGACACGGAGGCTTTGTTATGGAAAGAAAAAAATTTCTCGAAACGGGAAAAATA
Organism: Eubacteriales bacterium; assembly: GCA_045652265.1. Taxonomy (GTDB): domain Bacteria; phylum Bacillota; class Clostridia; order Oscillospirales; family CAG-272; genus CALCTE01. The sequence goes on from JAZRTW010000208.1 coordinate 2,988, forward strand.
ATCAACACGCACGGTGTAAGAGGTGAGCTCAAGGTTATGAGCCTATGTGACTCTCCGTGCGATTTTTTGAAAATAGGAACTTTTTTCTGGGACAGCGAGGGGAAATTACCCTGCAAGGTCACGGGAAAGAGGCTTCACGGTGATTTTCCTCTCATTAAGTGCGAGGGAATAGATACCGTGCAGGACGCGGCTTTAAAGAAAAACAAGTTCATTTATTCTCCGAGGGAAGAGATACCTCTTGCGGAGGATAAAAATTTCATCCAAGA
>JAZRTW010000209.1:0-2611 GCA_045652265.1 Eubacteriales bacterium
CGCAAATATTGGATGCGCAAAAAACGGAGATTATGGTTATCCCTTATCCCGTTTGTTAAATACAGATAACTCCTTTATCATTTTCCCTTTTGCCGTTCCATCACTCCCCGATGGGCGGGAATCAAAGGACACAGCTTGAAGTAAGAAGTAATAGTGAAGAGTGAAGAAGTTGTGTCCTTTGATTGCCGAAGGGCAAATATAAAATAAGGAGGTCATACAATATGACGAATAAGAAAAGCACAAAACACGTACTTCTTATGAGCGCTCTTGCACTTTTACTGTGCGTATCTATGCTCGTGGGCAGTACATATGCTTGGTTTACCGATAGCGTGACAAGCACGGGAAATAAGATCCAGTCAGGCTCGTTAGTCCTCGACCTTTCGGTTTGGAACGTTGAGACTGATGCATGGGAATCCATAAAGGAGTCCAAAGAGCCCCTCTTTAATTACGAAAAGTGGGAGCCCGGCTATATGGCAGTTCAACTTCTCAAGGTTGAGAACAAGGGAAGCCTTGCTCTTAAGTGGCTTGCAAAGTTCGTATCGGACGCCACTCCCGGCATTTTGGCGAACGTAATTGACGTTTACGTTCTTCCTTACGGCGTACTTGCAGACGACACGACCGTAGCTTTGCCCGCAGGCCGTGACCTTACGGGGTACACGCGCGTTGGCACTGCTTCTGAGTTTATCAATACCATCAAAGATACCACCAACGGAACTTTGAAGGCGGGCGAAGCGGCATATCTCGGTATCGCTCTTAAAATGCAGGAGGGCGCGGGCAACGATTATCAGGATAAAACGCTCGGCGCGTTCGACATTCAGATACTCGCAACCCAGCTCACGTACGAGCCCGATAGCTTCGATAATCAGTACGACAAGGAAGCACCTCTTGATTTTGCTCCCGTGTCGAACGCTAACGAATTGAGAATCGCTATCAACAACAAGGAAGAAAATATACTCCTCACAAACGATATTATCGTTGACGGAGAGTTTTCACTTGACTACGACGCAAATATCAACGGCGGCGGCAACGCTATCTACCGTGCGGACGGCACGGCGGTTATGGCATTAGCTGCCGATGAGCCTACAATTCATACGGGCAAAGTATTTATCGTTAAAACGGGAGCAACTCTTACTCTTGAAAACGTTATCGTCGACGGCGGTGCCGTTTGGACGGGTGAAACAAACAAGTATCTCGGTCGCGGAACCGTAAACGCAGGCATTAGTGCAACGGACGCTCTTATTACTACCGAAGGCAACGGAAGCATTGTTTTAAATGAAGGTGTTGTACTCCAAAACAACGACGGCGCAAACGCAATCTTCATTAATACTCGCGGCGGCGGCTCTCTCACACTTAACGGCGCACAGATAATCAACAACACTTCTGCAGCAGGCGCTATTTGGGGCGGCAGCAACATCACCGTCAACGAGGGTACGGTTATCAGCGGAAACCACGCAACTACTATCGGCGGCGCGTTCCGTATGGTAGACGGCAATAACGCTATTACCTTCACGATGAACGGCGGTAAAATCAACAATAACTACACGGACGGCAACGGCGGCGCCATCTGGGGCGGAAACGACGCAAAGTATTTCTTTAATAGTGGCGAAATGGCTAACAACTACGCAGTAGGCGCGGGCGGTGCTATTTGGACGGGTACTTACGAAAGCTATACTATCAGCGGCGATTTCAAGCTCTATAACAACGCTTGCGGAGCAAACATCGGCGGCGGAATCCGCTTCGCCGACCACGCAAGTCTCACTATGACGGGCGGAGAAATATACGGCAACAAGGCGGCAGGCAAGAGCGACGCATTCTACCTTAATAACAACTCTGCATCTATCACGGGCGGTAAGATCACCGACGACCTCGGCTATAGCGGCGGTTTAGGACTTACTTGGGGTGAAGCGGAGCTTGACGGCGTTGTGAACTTCAATCTTTCCACTAACCACAACACAGCATATCTTGCAAAGGAATTCGCCACTCTCAAGTTCACCGTAAACGAAGGTGCTACGAATTTTGCAATGTTCAACTTTGAGCCCGCTGAAGGTTACGTTTACACCGAAGGCGACGAAGCCAAGCTTATATGCATGAACGAAGGCTACAGCACCTATTGGGACGCTGCAAGCTCTACGTTCCGCTTGAAAGCAAACTAAATAAATCCCGACCTATCCCGCGCTTTTTTGCGGGATAGGCGGCAATCAAAGGACACAACTTGAAGTAAGAAATAATAGTGAAGAGTGAAGAAGTTGTGTCCTTTGATTGCCGAAAAGGAGAAAAGGAGAGATATATGACTGCACTAAAAAGAATATGGAACATCGTATCCACGGTGCTTGTGGTGATTATGGTGCTCTCTGCGGTCTTTTTAATGGGCACGCGGCTTCTTGGGTATGAGTGCTACACCGTAATATCGGGAAGTATGGAGCCCGAATATATGGTCGGCGACCTTCTTTACGTAAAGAAAGTCGATGTGAACAGTATTAAGGTCGGCGACGACATCACGTTTATTTTAAACGAAGACCTCGTCGTTGCCACGCACCGAGTAGTGCGCGTAGACGCGGAAAATCAAAGATTTTACACGAAGGGCCTTACAAACGATATCGAAGATGCCCCC
>JAZRTW010000210.1:0-6050 GCA_045652265.1 Eubacteriales bacterium
CCCCTCCCAATTTTTGTATCAAAATTAGGCGGTATCTTCACACAACAATAATCCGAACACTTCTCTTACTTAGAGAATCGTGCGGATTATTTGTTTTATTTACCAAACACCGCCGTTTATGACTTGGTATCACTTTGCTTATCGGATACAAGGCTGTTGACGTATTGCTGCATTTCATCTCTGCTTTTTACGGCGTGGGTTCCTGCGATGATCTGTTGCTTTTGTTCCTCGTTCAGCACAGCAAATTTATTCATCGCATCGGGATTCATCGCCAACATCATAGCAAATCCTACAGGTATTTCGCTTCGTTCCATCTTTTCACCTCCAACTTATAATATTTTTTCTTTCTTCAGCTGTATATCGTCGGTGGCAGGGTTATCGATAAGCTCGCCGTTTGCGGCAAATCGCGAGCCGTGGCAGGGGCAATCCCAACTATGCTCGGCTTTATTGTATTTGAGCGCACAGCCGAGGTGAGGGCATCTTGGAGCAGTTGGTGTGAGAAGCCCCATCATTGAATCAAAAGCGTTAACTGCAAGTTGCGCGTGCAGTACACTGCGTGACGGTGAAAAAACTTCGGCGTAAGGATTAGGTATACCTTTTATCAAATCACACAGTATATCTGCGGCCGCCATAGAGTTCGTCATGCCCCATTTATTAAAGCCGGTTGCCACGTAGATATCGGGAGTGCTCTTGGAATACTGCCCGATATACGAAATTTTGTCCAGTGTCATACAATCCTGTGTTGCCCATTTTCCGACGATTTTGCAGTTTTTGTAGTGCTTTTTCGCAAACGCTTCAAGCTCATGCCAGCATCCGCCCTGCTTTCCCGTACGATGTCCGCCTCCGCCGAGGAGCAACATATCTCCGTAGCTTCGGAATGAAAGTCCCGTATCCGATTCGTCTACGTACATTCCGTCTAAATTCTGTGCTCCTTTGAGCGCGAGGACGTAGGAACGATGCTGATAAAGCTTCAAAAAATAGCCGCCGTGCTTATTAAGAATCGGGAAATGAGTGGCTATAATAAGTTTTTTGTATCTTATCTCGCCATAGTTTGTTACCGCTACGTTCGGCTTTAACTCAACTATTTTTGTGTGCTCGAAAATCGGTAGGTCTTTTGCGATAGCGTATATAAATTTCAAAGGGTGAAACTGCGCCTGTTCCTTGACGCGTACCGCCCCCGCAACATCAAACGGAAGCTTGAGCGCGTCCGAAAATTCTGCGCTTACGCCGAGTTTATTTAATGCCGCGACCTCCCTTTCGATCTCATTTCTGTCATACATAGAATAAACGTAGAAATCTTTCGTTTCGTAGTCACAATCGACCTCGCGGCAAAGGCGGGCGTATTCCCTGCCCGCTCTTATCTGCGCCTCTAAATAAAGCCTCGCTTTATCTTCCCCGAGGCGTTTTATCAGCTTATCGTAGATCAATCCGTGTTGCAAAGTGATTTTTGCCGTAGTATTTTTTGTTATACCGCCGCATATCTCCGTAGCTTCCGCAAGTACGCAGTCCACTCCCGCGTTTTGAAGCTTATATGCACATAAAATCCCCGCTATACCGCCGCCTATGATAAGCACGTCCGTGCTTGTGTTTCCCTTCAACGCTTCAAACTTAACGCGACGCGCGTTATTTTCCCAAACCGATTTCATCATATTTCCTCCGATCCGTAATGTAGTTAGTATTTGTTTTCTTTAGCGAAATATGTAAAAGGTATTTTGGTATGAAATACCTCGCAAAAAAATGAAAAACACATTGATTTTATTTTAAAAAAGTGTTATAATTATCAGTCGAATGGCGTCAAATAAATCGGCGCGTATTCGCGAATAATAAAATCAACAGCATTTTGAAACGGAGAATGAAAATGTACAAGATCGTTGAGAAAAAATTATTAAATCCCTCTATCGTTCAGCTTCAGATCGAAGCCCCTCTCGTAGCGAAAAAAGCAAAGCCCGGTCAGTTTATCATTTTGCGAATTGACGAAGACAGCGAGAGAATTCCTCTTACTATCGCGGGAGCCGATCAGGAAAACGGAACGGTAAAGATCATTTGCCAAATTATAGGTTCTACCACCGAAAAGCTTTCTCGTAAGGAAGCGGGCGAATATATCAGAGATTTCGTCGGCCCTCTCGGAGTTGCAACACATCTTGACGGGCTTAAAAACGTCTGCATTATAGGCGGCGGCGTCGGCTGTGCTATAGCGATGCCTATTGCCGAAGCTCTGCACAAAGCAGGCGCGAACGTAACGAGCATCATAGGCTTCAGAAATAAAGACCTCGTTATCCTTGAAGACGAATTCACGGAATTTTCGGACACCTTGAGAATTATGACCGACGACGGCTCATACGGCGAAAAAGGTAACGTCACCCTTCCCCTCAAAGAGATGCTTGAGGGCGGTGAAAGCTTTGATATGATAATCACCATCGGTCCCCTTATTATGATGAAGTACGTTGTCGAAACCGCAAAACCCTTCTCCGTACCCGTAACCGCGTCGATGAACCCCATTATGATAGACGGTACGGGAATGTGCGGCGGTTGCAGACTTACGTTAAACGTAGACGGCAAGAAAGTCACCAAATTCGCCTGCGTCGACGGTCCCGATTTCAACGGATATGAAATCGACTTCGACGAAGCTATATCAAGAGGCAAGATGTATTCGGGCTTTGAGCGCCACGCTTACGAGGAAACCTGTAACCTTTTCAAAAAGGAGGTACGTTAAACATGGCAAAATTCAATATGTCGCCTACGCGTAACGCAATGCCCGCACAAGATCCGAAGGTGCGCGCTCGTAATTTTGACGAGGTTGCGCTCGGATACAGCGAAGAAACTGCAATCAATGAAGCAATGCGTTGCTTGGAATGTAAACATATGCCCTGCGTTTCGGGCTGTCCCGTTAAGATCCATATTCCCGAATTTATCGCTAAAATAAAAGAAGGCGATTTCGAAGGCGCATATCAAATAATCTCGAAATCGTCGTCACTTCCAGCGGTTTGCGGAAGAGTGTGCCCCCAGGAAACGCAGTGTGAAGCTAAATGCGTACGCGCTTTGAAGGGCGAGTCAGTCGGTATCGGAAGGCTTGAAAGATTCGTCGCAGACTGGCATAATACGTTCTGCAAGGAAGATCCCGTCCGCCCCGAAAGTAACGGCAGCAGAGTCGCCATCGTCGGCTCGGGCCCTTCGGGACTTGCCTGCGCGGGAGATCTTGCCAAAAAAGGCTATGACGTAACCGTATTCGAAGCACTGCACATGGCAGGCGGCGTTTTGGTTTACGGAATTCCCGAATTCAGACTTCCAAAAGCCATCGTCGAAAAAGAGGTCGATACTCTTAAAAAGCTCGGCGTTAAAATAGAAACGAACGTCGTCATCGGCAAAACGCTTACCGTTGACGAGATGTTCGAAATGGGCTTTGAGGCGGTATTTATCGGTTCGGGTGCGGGACTTCCCAATTTTATGGGAATTCCGGGCGAATCCTTAAACGGCGTATACTCCGCAAACGAATTTTTAACAAGAAGCAACTTGATGAAATCCTACCTTAACAAGCCCGAGACCCCCATTATGAAGGGCGGCAGAGTAGCGGTAGTCGGCGGCGGTAACGTTGCCATGGACGCCGCAAGAACGGCGCTTCGGCTTGGTGCGGACAAGGTTTATATCATATACCGTCGCTCTATGGACGAGCTTCCCGCAAGGCGTGAAGAAGTTGAGCACGCAGAGGAAGAGGGCGTTGAATTCAAGCTCCTTTGCAACCCCGTTGAAATACTCGGACACAACGATCCCGATAATGCCAAAGACCCCAAAAACGGCTTCGTTAAGGGTATCACCTGCGTTAAGATGGAGCTCGGCGAGCCCGACGAGCGCGGAAGACGCCGTCCCGTTGCCGTTGAAGGCAGTGAGTTTACTATCGACGTCGAAACGGTAATAATGGCTATCGGAACTTCACCTAACCCCCTTATCAAATCCACGACGGACGGACTTGAAGTAAACCGTTGGGGCGGTATCGTCGTAAGCGAAGACGGACTTACAACGCGCGACGGAGTATATGCGGGCGGCGACGCCGTTACGGGCGCGGCAACCGTTATCTCGGCTATGGGCGCGGGAAAGACCGCCGCAAAAGCAATAGACGACTTTTTAAATAAATAAATATGCGAAAACGCAAAACAGCGAAGCACAAAATGAGCTTCGCTGTTTTTTCTTTCAAACGTAAAACTTACTACTGTTAAATTCCGTACATTATCCACAAGTAGATATACGCGGGGATTATTGCCGCAAGCGTAAACGGTATACCGATCTTGAAGAAGTCGGAGTTTTTAACCGTATAGCCCTCCTTGCGCAAGATACCGATACCCGTAATGTTCGCTGACGCGCCGATTGGCGTGCAGTTTCCGCCTAGCGTTGCACCGGATAAAAGTCCGAAGTAAAGCACCGTGGGATCAACGTTAAGTGCAGATGCAAGACCCGCGATAACGGGAATCATCGTTGCAACGTAGGGGATATTGTCAATGAACGCCGAGATAAGCACGGACGCCCATACTACAACGGTGTAGAGCACGAATATATTGCCGCCGCCTAATTTTGCAAGGAGGTCAGCCGCCGCCGCGATAACGCCCTGCTCGGAAATACCGCCTATCATAAGGAAGAGGCCGAGCAAAAGACCTATCGTTTCGAAGTCTATCTCTTTGAGCGGAGCGACAATAGCGGAAAACTTCTTTTTCTTTATGAAATTATATACAAGTCCGACTGCAAGCAAAACACAGCAGATAAGACCGTTTGTGATATCGGGCTTATTGGGAATGAACGATGCGACTATCAAAATTACGATAGTACCCGAAAGAAGCGCGGTGGGAACGTAGTCCGTTACCTTCGTGCGCGTATTCGTTTTGGGAATGGGGGATTTCTCCTTACGGAAGAGCCAAGCAAGAATAAGCGCGGAAAGAACTGCACCGAGCTCTACTGCGAAGAATATACTCGGACGTCCCTTATACCAGAAAAAGTCCATAAAGCTCATATCGAGCGCCGAGCCGAGCATTATGGCAGTCGTGTCGCCGACGAGAGTTGCCGCGCCCTGCAAGTTAGAGGATACCGCGATTCCGATGATGAAGGGAACGGGATTTGTTTTGAGCTTTTTGCATATTTCAAGCGCAACGGGAGCAACCATAAGCACAGTCGCGACGTTATCAACGAATGCGGAGATAACGCCCGCAAAAAGCGACATAGCAACAGCCGCCCACATTACGTTCGGTACTTTTTCCATTATGAGATCCGCAAGAAGCTCGGGCATTTTGCTCTCTATAAAAAGCGCCACGAGTCCCATAGTACCCGCGATCATAAGAATTACGTTAAAGTCGATAGCACCTACGATATTTTCAAGCGACAGCATACCCGTAGCGATAAAAACAAGGGCAGAGCCGAGCGCTATGTACGGTCTATATTTACTGAAAACGAGCATCAATACGTAAGCGATGGCAAAAACCGCTATTGCAATATACATCCACATTGTAAAAAAAATCTCCTTTTTAGTCTGTTTTGCTCTTTTTGGGGAAAATCCGTCCTCTGTATTATATCACACTTTTAAAGTTATTCAATAGATTTTGACAAAATCATCTTTTTGGTCTTTTCATATTGGAAAAAGCGTAATAGAGGTAATAATATGCCGTGATGTAGACGGCAAAGAGTGCCACCACCAAAAGCGGATACAATATCGGATTTCCGTTTACAAGGTTTAAAACGATATCGTACGGCGTTCCGTCACCTCTTGACAAAAACATATAATTACAGTCCAAAAATATATTCGCGACGTATGCAGCAAGGCAAAATGAGCCGAGGATACCGAAAGTTATCGGAATATTTTTCCTTTTCATATCCGACATACCCGATATCAAAATATATAGCGAAGCAAATCCCGATATGCAGTGAGTGAGCCCCGACACCACGTTGTCAAAGGACAGCACCGGATACGAGGAGTAATTGTTTCCCGCAAAATATGTACCGAATACGGCGCCGAGTATGCCGAATATCGCAACGAAATCAAGCGCCGCCGCCCTTAACCAAGTCGGATCGTA
>JAZRTW010000211.1:0-4311 GCA_045652265.1 Eubacteriales bacterium
CCGAAATACGCATTTGAAAGCGGCGATAAGCTTTATTATCTTTCGGAAAACTTCATAGCTCTCGGCTCGGAGCTTTCCGTTTCGGAAAACGATACGATATATAACCTTCAGCCGAACCAGATAAAGAAGTACGTCTCGGGCGAAAAGGTCGTTTTTTACGATAAAGATTGGGAACAGATAATAAGAGACCTCACCAGAAGCCTTGAATTTTGCGGACTTGCCGAAAAGGTTACGCTTATCGAGACGGCGGACAAATTCAATATCGTCGTAAGATACGACGGACGTATCAAAATAGCGCTCGGCGAATACGAGTATATCGACGAGAAACTTGAGTTTGCAAAAAGCACGATAGACAGTATGGAGATCGACGCTATGGGCACTTTAAGGATAAAAGATTACAGAAAAGGCTCGTTCAACAGAGGAGAGTACTGATTTTCGAAAAATTTTTCAAAATATTGAAAAAAGCTATTGAAATGTATAATAAAATTTGATATAGTTATATTGTATAAATATATCTGTAGGAAAAGTGCCGAGGTTGGCACAACATAATAAAATCGGAGGTAGAAGAAAGATGACAAATCAAATGGATAGCAAGCCTGTAAACGTAATAAAGGTAATCGGTGTCGGCGGCGGCGGTAACAACGCCGTTAACAGAATGATTACCGCCGGTGTTAAAGGTGCGGAATTCGTAACCATCAACACCGATAAGCAGGTACTTACGTTCTCCAAGGCTGAAACAAAGCTTGCTATCGGAGAGAAAATTACTAAAGGGCAGGGCGCAGGTGCGAATCCCGAGATCGGTGAAAGAGCCGCGGAGGAGAGCATCGAAGAGATCAAGAACATTCTCGTTGATACCGATATGGTATTTATCACCGCGGGAATGGGCGGCGGAACGGGTACGGGTGCCGCTCCCGTAATTGCAAGAATTGCAAAAGAAATGGGTATACTTACGGTAGGTATCGTAACGAAGCCATTCGCATTTGAAGGCGCGCGCCGTATGAAGAGCGCAGAAGAGGGAATTAAGAGACTTTCCGAATTTGTTGACTCCCTCGTTGTTATCCCCAACGAAAGACTTAAGCTCGTATCCGATACGAGAGTAACGCTTCTCAACGCATTCGAAATTGCAGACGACGTTCTCCGCAGAGGCGTTCAGAGCATTTCAGAGCTTATCAACGTACCCAGCATCGTTAACCTCGACTTTGCAGACGTTACGTCCGTAATGCACGACGCAGGTCTTGCACACATGGGTGTAGGTACAGCAAAGGGCAAGGACAAGGCAGAGCTCGCCGCAAGACTTGCTATCACGAGCCCCCTTCTTGAAACCACTATCTCCGGTGCTACGGGCGTTATCATTCTTATCGCAGGTGACGTTGACATCGGACTTGACGATGCGGAAATCGCTTCAACGATGATCTCCAACGAAGCTTCTCCCGAAGCAAATATCATTTGGGGTGCCGCTATCGATCCCGACCTCGACGACGAGATGAGAGTCACGGTTATCGCTACGGGATTCGGCGAAAGCGAAGAGAAGAAGAATCAGACCAAAGCGGCTACACAGGCTACCTACAATAATGTTGTAGCGGCAAAGAAGGCTGAAGCACAGAAGGTTGATCCTTCCATTTACTACGGCGCTCCCGCAGAGCCCGCAGCTCCTGTAGAGACGAAGAAGGAAACCGTTGATGACGACGATTTCGATATCGATACACTCATCGAAATCATGGGTTCAAAGAATAAGTAATATATGAAACACAAGCCTTGCGGATTTTCGCAAGGCTTGATGCTTAAGAAAGGACGAGGGACATGACAAAAAGGCTGATCTATCTGTTTTTTGCACTAATATACTTATGCCTTGCTATGTCTTCTTGCAAAGATAATTCCCCTAACAGATCGATCCCTTCAACTTCCGAAATTACTAAACAATTGACGTCTTTTCAAGCGCCGCTTGATCCTCCCAAAGACCCCGATATAGTATCAAAATATGCGGCCGAGGACTTTCTTCTTCCCTTAAACGAATATTCTTGGGAAAGAGAATACCCCGTAGAATTCGTTGTGCTTCATTTTTCGTCAAACGTCGTAATTGATAAAAACGATCCATATTCACTTTCGGGAGTTCGGAAGATATTTGAGGATAACTTCGTAAGCACAAACTATATCATTGACCGTGACGGAACGGTTTACTGTTGGATACCCGAGCAAAGAGCGGCGTGGCACGCAGGGGAAGGAACGTGGCTTGATAACGAAAAGTACGAAAATAAGATGAATAAGTACAGTATCGGGATCGAAATGCTTGCCATAGGCTCAAAAAAAGATATGAAACAATATCTTACCTCAAGAGAGTACAATTCTTTACCAAAGGAGATTTTGGGTTATACCGAGGCACAGTACGAAGCCTTAACACAACTTTTAACGGATATTACGGACAGATGTAATATTCCTTGTGACCGACAGCATATTCTAGGACACGAAGAATATAAGCCCGAAAAGAGCGATCCGGGAGAACTCTTTGACTGGGACAGAATAATGAAGGAATTAAACGATAAATAAGAACCAAAAATACGGAGAATTTTTAGAAATTCTCCGTATTTTTATTGTATAGGTTGCTCTTAAAAGTTGGTTATCTGTCCCATAAATACTGGCGCGTAGGTCTCCGTGTCGAATATCACGTATAAAAACGGCCTGTCAAGATATACTGTCTTGTCCGGTACGATCATACCTTCGTTTTTTACATCGACTATCGTGGACGCAGCTGCCTCCGTGCCCTTCTCGTCGACTTTTATAACCGCATCGTGAATGACGCGGCTTATGAATAAGTCATCATCTGACATTTCGGAAAAATCGGCGTTGCGGTCAAACGCCTTTTCAAGTCCCATATCAGTAAGCGCTTCCTTTAGTTCAGCCTTGAATTTCGTCTCGAATTTCGGAAGCTTTGCAGCTACCGTTAACTTCGTCGGATTTGAAAGCATATCTTTAAGCCCTTTTCCCGTGAGGGAGTCCACGTAATCGTCGAGCTTGACGTTTTCGCTTGGTAATATTGCCGCGAACGCATATTTTCCGCCCGCATATTCTTTAATAAAGCCTTGCGATTTGCCGTCACTTATATACTTTGATTCTTTGGAGTTCATATATTCGACTTTGCTTTTTGAACCGTCGAGATTTGTGAAGCTGTCTTCGTATTTGCTGTCGCTGTAAGCCTCTTTCCATTCCGCTTTAAAGTAGACGGTATTTATAAGAAACATCACCGTATCGTCTTCGATTTTGTCAAGCGCGTTTTCGATAAGTCCTTCGGTATTTTTTAAGATGTAATCGTTTATCTTTCGAAGCGTATTATCATCAAACGCCGTGACGAATACCTCGCTTGCGAAATCTTTTTTGGAAGCGGTCAGAAAATCCTCTTTTATGTTTTCTCTGAAGCTGTCTCTTATCCAAACCGAATTTGCGACCTTAAGCTCTTTGCCTTTTGAAACGAGGGATATCTTTAAGAACTCTTCGAGATTATCGCGCTTTATCCCGAATACTTCTTCGAATTCCGAAAGCGTTTGCCCTGAAGCACCGTTTTGCGCCAAACAAAGCGCGTGTATCACCGAATACGGCGACATAACGGCGTTTTTATCATCGGCACATTCGCTAAAAAGCTCAAGCGCGAAATCTAAAAGTGAGTCGGGGACTTTTACGTCTCCCGTAACACTAGGCTCAAAATCGATATTCTTCGTAAGCTCTTCCGTTTTTTCGTCTTCTCCGAATATACTTTCGAGCGTATCAAGCACGGTATCTTCGTCGCAGGCGAAAAGCGAAATACATAGCATCGAAACAGCCAAAACAAGCGCAATCAACCTTTTCATAATCTCAAAAATTCCTTTCGTTTTAATTCTTCAACTATTATACAATTTAATGCAAAAAAACACTCACTAATTCACCTAAAAAACTTGCTTTTAATACAGAATATGGTATAATGGCACAAAGAGGTGTTCAAGTGGTAGAAATTCTTTCCAAAATTTTCATAAAAGACAGAAAAAATTACTCCGATCCACACGTAAGATACTCGTACGGGATACTCTGCTCCGTGCTCGCGGTCGCTTTGAATATCCTTTTGGGAGCGCTTAAATTCGTCGCGGGACTTTTGACGGGCAGTATATCCGTTATGGCTGACGCCGTGAACAATTTTGCAGATGCCATAAGCGCCGTGCTCACGTTTTTGGGATTTAAGCTTTCGGCGAAAAAGCCCGACAGAGAGCACCCGTTCGGACACGGAAGGATCGAATACGTTACGGGACTTGTCGTATCCGCGGCTATCATTTTAGTCGGTTTCGAAGC
>JAZRTW010000212.1:0-3956 GCA_045652265.1 Eubacteriales bacterium
GAACGACATGGCTACGATCCGACTTCAGGCTATCGGCGTAGGCGCAGGTCAGCAGTCAAGAATCCACTGCACGAGACTTGCGGGCTCAAAGGCTGATACGTGGTTTTTGCGTCAGCACGAGAAGGTACTTAACCTTCCTTTCCTTGACACTCTCGGAAGACCCGAAAGAGATAACGTTATCGACGGCTATATCAATAAGAATGAAGAAGACGTATGCGCGGAAGGAAATTGGCAGAAGTACTTCAAGACCCGACCCGAGCCTCTTACCGATGCCGAAGCGAGAGCTTATCTTGATACAAAGACGGGCGTAAGCGTTGGAAGCGATGCATTCTTCCCGTTTGGCGATAACGTGGAGCGTGCTCACAAGAGCGGCGTGTCTTATATTGCACAGCCCGGCGGCTCTATTCGCGACGACCTCGTTATCGAGACTTGCGATAAGTACGGTATTGCCATGGCGTTTACGGGAATGCGCCTTTTCCATCATTGATTTTAGGAGATAGGTATGAATATTTTGGTTGTAGGCGGCGGTGGTCGTGAACACGCAATCATTAAAAAGCTTAAAGAGAATAAGGAAATAACAAAAATTTACGCTCTTTGCGGAAACGGCGGTATTGCCGCAGACGCAGAGTGCGTCGATATAAACCCAAAGGATACGGATAAGATAGTCGAATTTGCAGTAGCAAATAAGATAGATTACGCAGTAGTTGCACCCGATGATCCTCTCGTGCTCGGAACTGTCGACAGATTAAATGAAAAAGGTATCCCTTGCTTCGGACCTGAAGCAAAGGCGGCGATAATCGAGGGAAGCAAAGTATTTTCGAAAAACCTTATGAAGAAATACGGTATTCCCACGGCGCAGTACGAGGTATTTGACGATGCACGCAAGGCGTCGGAATATCTTAAGACCGCTCCCATTCCTACGGTTATCAAGGCAGACGGACTTGCACTCGGAAAGGGCGTTATTATTGCACAGACGAGAGAAGAAGCGCTTGACGCCGTAAAGGAGATAATGGAAGATAAGAAGTTCGGCGCAAGCGGAAACCAAATCGTTATCGAGGAATTTTTGACAGGCCCCGAGGTATCCGTTTTGTCGTTTACGGACGGAGAAACAGTAGTTCCGATGATCTCATCTATGGACCATAAGAGAAGCGGCGACGGCGATACGGGACTTAACACGGGCGGTATGGGAACGGTTGCACCGAACCCCTATTATACCGATGAAATTGCCGAAATCTGTATGAGGGATATCTTCCTTCCCACCGTAAAGGCGATGAAAAACGAGGGAAGGACCTTTAAGGGTTGTCTTTATTTCGGCCTTATGCTTACACCCAAAGGCCCGAAGGTCATCGAGTATAACTGCCGCTTCGGTGATCCCGAAACGCAAGTAGTTCTTCCGCTTCTTGAAAGCGATCTTTTGACGGTTATGAAGGCGACCACCGACGGCACGCTTGCAAATACGGAAGTCAAATTCTCCGATAAAAGCGCCGCTTGCGTAATTATGGCGTCCAAAGGATATCCGCAGAGCTACAAGAGCGGATATGAGATAACGGTTGACGGTGATTTTGACGGTGAGATATACGTTGCGGGCGCAAAGCTTGCAGATGGAAAGCTTCTTTCCGCAGGCGGACGCGTACTTGGAGTCGTTGCCGTTTCGGATACGCTTGAAAATGCGCTTGAAAAAGCGTATAAGGGCGTAGACAAGGTGCATTTTGAAAATGCATATTACCGTCACGATATAGGAAAACGAGCACTTATGGCAAAGGGAGGAAAATAATGGTATACCGCGTATATGTTGAAAAAAAGAAGGAGCTTGCAAATGAAGCGAGAGCTTTGCTTTCCGATATCAAAGAGCTCCTTACGATAGACTCCGTAAAGGACGTAAGGATACTTAACCGCTACGACGTAGAAAACATTGAGGAGGAGCTTTTTTCCAAGGCAAAGAGCCTCGTGTTTTCCGAGCCCCAGCTTGATATAGTAAGCGACGAGCCCGATCTTAAGGCTGACGTAGTTTTTGCCGTGGAGTATCTTCCCGGTCAGTTTGACCAGAGAGCTGATTCCGCCGCACAGTGTATTCAGATAATCTCAAAGTCCGAGCGGCCCTTGGTGCGCACGGCAAGAGTATATCTTATCTACGGAGATCTTACCGCAAACGAGATAGCCGAGATAAAGAAGTACGTTATAAACCCCGTAGAAGCAAGAGAGGCGACTCTCGAAAAGCCCGAAACCTTAAAGATGGCGTACGAGCTTCCCGAGACCGTTGCAACTTTAGACGGCTTTTGTAAGCTTGACAAGGCAGGCCTTGCGGATATGATAAAGTCCTACGGACTTGCTATGGACGAAGATGATATCGCATTTTGCCAGAGCTATTTTGTAAAAGAGCAGAGAGACCCAACCATTACGGAGCTTCGTATGATCGACACGTATTGGTCTGACCACTGCCGCCATACTACGTTTTTGACGAGCGTAGACAGCGTTAAGTTTGAGGACGAGCTTTTACAGAAGACTTACGACGAATACGTAAAGACGAGAGAATTCTTAAACCGCACGAAGCCCGTATCTTTAATGGATATCGGCACTATCGCGGCTAAATATTTAAGAAAGACGGGAGAGCTTTCAAAGCTTGACGAGTCCGAGGAGATCAACGCTTGTACCGTTAAGATAGAAGTTGAAAAGGACGGCAAAAAAGAGCCTTGGCTTCTCTTATTTAAAAATGAAACGCATAATCACCCCACGGAGATCGAGCCCTTCGGCGGCGCGGCTACCTGCATCGGCGGTGCTATCCGTGACCCCCTGTCGGGACGCTCTTACGTTTACGCCGCAATGCGTGTAACGGGCGGTGCAAATCCCCTTCGTCCCGTTGAGGAGACCCTTGCAGGTAAGCTTCCTCAGAAGAAGATCGTTACCACGGCTGCAAACGGCTATTCCTCTTACGGTAACCAGATCGGTCTTGCAACCGGTATCGTTGACGAGATCTACCACGACGGATATGCGGCAAAGCGTATGGAGATCGGTGCGGTTATAGCAGCCGCTCCCGCTGAAAACGTTCGCCGTGAGGTTCCCGCGCCCGGAGATATTGTGATTCTCCTTGGTGGAAGAACCGGACGAGACGGCTGCGGTGGCGCAACAGGCTCCTCCAAGTCCCATAACCTTTCCTCCCTTGAAAGCTGTGGCTCCGAGGTTCAGAAGGGTAACGCTCCCGAGGAAAGAAAGCTTCAGAGACTGTTCAGAAATCCCGAGGCGTCCAAGCTTATAAAGCGCTGTAACGACTTCGGCGCAGGCGGTGTTTCGGTTGCGATCGGCGAGCTTGCGGACGGTCTTGAGATCGATCTTAACGCAGTTCCAAAGAAATATCAGGGACTTGACGGCACAGAGATCGCGATCAGCGAATCCCAGGAGAGAATGGCAGTTGTTGTTGAGGCCAAGGACGCAGATAGATTCTGTGAGCTGGCGGCTTCCGAAAACCTTGAATCAACCGTTGTTGCAAAGGTTACTGCCGAGCCTCGCCTGACTATGCATTGGAACAGCAAGACTATCGTTGATATATCCCGTGAGTTCCTTAATTCAAACGGTGCTGAAAAGCACATAAATATTACTCCCGCCGCTCCCGAAAAGGCGGAAAAGAAGATTCCCGAATGTTTCACTTGCGGAATGAAGGCGACGGCTGATGACCTTAACCTCTGTTCCAGAAAGGGACTTTCCGAGAAATTCGATTCCACTATCGGTGCAGGCACGGTTCTGATGCCCTTTGGCGGAAAGCACCAGATCACGCCTATTCAGGCAATGGTAAACAAGATTTCCGTTGAAAAGAAGCATACAAACGATTGCTCTCTCATGGCCTGGGGCTATAATCCCTTCATTGCCGAGAAGAGCCCCTATCACAGCGCGTACCTTGCGGTTATCGAGTCGGTTTCAAAGCACATCGCCGCAGGCGCAAAGTTCGAGGACGTATATCTGAC
>JAZRTW010000213.1:0-4503 GCA_045652265.1 Eubacteriales bacterium
TCGAAAAATTCAACCGAAACGATAATTCCATACTATGCACAGAAAAAAGAGTTTTCGTTTGAAGAAAAAGCTGATTCCGTATACTTTAAAAATGATACGGTCAATTCGAAACTTTTGAAGTGTTTTTTAAAAGACATAGAAAATGACGAGAGCGTAAATATACACAGTATCTGCATCTCGGTAAGCGGTAAAACGGTATTTGAATTTTCTACTCCGTATCATAACACCAAAATTCCGCACGCAGTTCATTCCGCAAGTAAAAGTATTACTTCTCTTGCCTGTGGAATACTCATTTCTCAAAATAAGCTGTCTATAAATGATAAGCTTTGCGATATTCTTCCCGAAATATATAACCCTATAACTAAATTCGTTCAAAAAAACATCACCGTCGAAAATTTACTTACTATGTCAACGGGTGTTACTTTTAACGAGACTGAAGTGTACTCGGATGAATTTTACGATAAAGCTTTTACGCTCTCCCCGCTTTCGTTTGTTCCGGGCACGTCATTTTCCTATAACAGCTTGAATTCTTATATGCTCGGCAGAATAATAGAAAAGATATCCGGTTTAAAGCTTTCGGACTTCGTAAACGAAAATATATTTACTCCGCTCGGTATAAAAAACTACTACTGGGAAGAATGCCCAAAAGGTCATACAAAGGGCGGTTGGGGCTTATATCTTTCCTGCGAAGATATGATGAAGATCGGAAATCTTTACTTACAAAACGGTATTTACGAAAACAAACAGATAGTTTCTCAAGAGTGGATAAACAAAGCAACAAAGAAAAGAATCAACACTCCTTCGGAACTCGGCGATTTTGATTACGGTTATCATATATGGGTAGCAAGAGATGAGTCGTGTTTTCTTATAAACGGAATGTTCGGACAAAACGTTTTTTGCTTTCCGAATAATAATATCTGTATTGCAACAACCGGCGGAATAGACGATTTCTTTCAAATGAATAATTTATACAAGATCGTCAAAAAGCACTTTTCTTCGGTCATACGCAAAAAATCAACTATTATTTCCGATTTAAAGTTCAAGTCATATCTTAAAAGTCTTTCCAAAAATTATCGCTCAATAAAACGTAAATCCAATACGCTCAAATTTAACAGTCAGTTCAAAAAAATATGCAACAGAAGCTATGATATCGTATCATCTAACTCTGTTAGCGTGGGAATTATGCCCATAGTACTTCAAATTCTGCAAAATAACTACACGAAGGGTATTACAAAAATCAGATTCAAAAGAGAAAAACGGTTAAGTTACATCGCTATTACCGAAGGAGGTAGCGAATATAATATCCCGATAAGTGATACCGTTTCATATACAAAGTTTGATTTCAACAAAGAAATATATAACGTTGCGGCAATTTCCGATTTTGCATTTAATGAATTCGGGGATCCCGTACTTAAAATCAAGCTGGATTTTAATGAGACGGCAAGCACGAGATATTTAAATATTACGTTTCATAAAGAACAGATAAAAATTAAATTTTTCGAAACTCCCGAACTTGAATTTTTATTTGCGAATATGAACTATTTTTTAAAAGGTGTAAGCTTAAAAAGTGTTCGCGATGCTATCGTAAGCGGATTTGAAAGTAACGTTTCAAAATCGATTTACGACAGTGTTTTCAAGCCCGAGCTTAAAGGAAAACTTAACACATAAATTAAAAGTACAGTTCACTCGAACTGTACTTTTAATTTATATTGTAATACTACCTGCTCTATTTTCTGTAATACAAATAATGAGCAACTATTTTACGCTCTTTTTGTTTTATCTCGTCAAAGCCCTCTATAATAACTCCGTCAAGAGACATTAACTCCGAGCATTTTATCTGCTCAATATCGCCTTGGAACAAAATATCGGACCCTTCTGCGTAAACGATCAAGCGGTTATTATCTCTTATATGTATCGCACCGCCTTTACCGATAACGACGTCCATATTTTTTTCGTTACGTTCCGTGACGTATTTTAATGCCTTATTATTTATCTTATTTGCGGCATAGCGTTTATATCTCTTGCTGTCTTCATTTTTGGGTTCAAACCATTTTTTAAATATCATCATTATGCTCCGTCTCGGCAGTTTTGCCGCCGAGCTTGAACTCCATAAACTGTTCTCTCGTCATCAATACCCTGCGTGGCTTACTGCCCTCGAAACCGCCGACTATGCCCATTTTTTCCATTGTATCAATGAGTCTTCCGGCTCTTGCATATCCGAGCGAGAGACGTCTTTGAAGCATTGAAGTAGAAATTCCGTTTTCACCTGCATCAACGGCAATTTCGATAGCAGACATAAGCATTTCGTCGCCGCCTTCAGCGCCGGTTTGAGCTTCTGCACCTTCTGCTTTATCCTTGCCGACTCCCTTGATTCCGCATTTGTCTGCTTCAGCTTCAATGGATTTGGCAACTTCTGCATCATAAGAAGCATTAAATTGGCTCTTAACGAATTCGCACACTCTTTCTACTTCTGCGGTGCTTACGAAGCTACCTTGTACGCGCATGGGCTTACTGATGCCGACGGGGGCATAGAGCATATCGCCTTTTCCGCAAAGCTTTTCAGCTCCCGCGATATCTATTATCGTGCGAGAGTCGATTTGAGAAGCAACCGTAAATGCTATTCTTGAAGGAATATTAGCTTTAATAAGTCCCGTGATCACGTCAACGGAAGGACGCTGTGTACCGATTATAAGGTGCATTCCAGCGGCTCTCGCTTTTTGGGCGATACGGCAAATTGAATCCTCAACGTCTTTAGGAGCTGTCATCATAAGATCGGCAAGCTCATCAATAATTATAACGATCTGCGGAAGTTTCTCATGTTCAAAATCAATATTAGCTATCTCGTTATACCCCTTCAAGTCTCTTGCACCGCATTCGTCCATGAGCTGAAAACGGCGTTCCATTTCATTGACAGCCCAACGTAATGCGCCTGCGGACTTTTTGGGATCGCTTACTACGGGTACGATTAAGTGAGGAATTCCGTTGTACATATTGAGCTCGACTTTTTTGGGATCTATCAGAATAAGCTTGACTTCATCGGGCTTTGCTTTATAAAGTATACTCATTATCAAGCTGTTGATGCAAACAGATTTACCCATGCCGGTAGCGCCCGCGATAAGTAAGTGCGGCATTGCGGCAACATTCATATAAACGGGATTTCCCGCTACGTCTTCACCAAGAGCTGTGGTGAGTTTGCTTTCGGTACCGGAAAACTGCTCATTTTCGATAAGTCCGCGAAGCCTTACCATAGAGCTGTTTTGGTTGGGTATCTCTATACCAACGGCGGATTTTCCCGGAATAGGCGCTTCAATACGAACTGCACCCTTTGCCGCCAAATGCAAGGCAATATCATCAACGAGGTTTCCGATAGATTTGACCTTTACGCCGATTTGCGGCTGTAACTCATATCTTGTTACGGAGGGCCCTCTTGAAATATTGACAACTGTAGTCTTAACTCCGAAGCTTTCAAGCGTGCGAACGAGCTTGTTTCCCGTAACCGTGAGCTCGTCACCTATATCAGCCTTTGTTGAACTGTCCTTTGTCAAAAAGCTTACGGGAGGAAATTGATATTCTTTTTCCTCTTTTTCAACTTCGTCATTTATTTCTTCGCCACTAACGACGGGGCTTTCGTCGGTGACGGGTATGCTTATATCTACCGACTGCTCTTCAGCACTGTCGTCTGTAAGCATCTTTTTGCTTAATTCGAGATTTTCTTTATTTATGAAGATTTCTTCTAAATTAAGTTCACCGTTTAAATCGGGAAGCTTTTCTTCTTCGATTACGTCTTCTTCGATAATTTCTTCAGATTCTTCCGTTGCTTCTTCTATCGTTTCAATAACTTTAGGCTTTTTGGAATGCTTGTTATCTTCTTTTTGTTTTTCTTCTTCCTCTTTTTCAAGTCTTTCACGTTCAGCTGCTTTTTCTAAAAGAGCAGCTTTGCGAGCTTCTTTTTTCTTTTGTATAGCTGCACCTATAAGCTCTGCTATCTTCATAGGGGTAAGACCTACCATAAACACAACAAAGACTAGTAATACGGCAAGCGAAATGATAAACGTGAAAATCGGGCCAATCATTTTCGTGAGTAATGCGGCAATTAAACCGCCGACAGCACCGCCCCCCTCAAGATTCGTTCCCGCAACGAAAATATTTTTTAAATTAGCACTCCCTACGAGTTCGTTACTCAAGGCTCCGGGCATGGAATGGAAAAACACCGAAACAAAGATTATCGTAAGGATCGAATAAACCACCGTTGAGGTGATTCGTTTTGAAGATACGTCCCTTTTCCAAGTGAAAGTTTGTTTTATAAGACAAATGGGAATTATAAACGCTCCATATGAAAAAAGTCCGAAAAGTAAGCTGTTGATAAAGGGCCCAATAATACCCGTGTGTTTTTCAAAGAAGAAACAAAGCAACAGAAATATTGCCAAAAGAATAAATATTACGGGTAGTATCTGATACCATACCGTATCAACAAATAAAGGCGTAGCAGCAGGCTTTTTATCT
>JAZRTW010000214.1:0-3899 GCA_045652265.1 Eubacteriales bacterium
GGATATCGTTTTTGATGGACTCGACGTACTCAACGTCCTCTTTCAAGGGGTTCGTGTCGTCAAAGCGCAGATTGCATCTGCCGCCGTATTTCTTCGCCGTACCGAAATTGAGGCATATAGACTTGACGTGTCCTATATGCAAATATCCGTTAGGCTCGGGCGGAAAACGTGTGTAAACTTCTCCGCCGTAAGTTCCTTTTTCGTTATCCTCGTCGATTATATCGTGGATAAAATTGCCCGCCATTACTTTTTCTTCCATAGTTCCCACCTGCATAAAAAATATATGTTGTCTGTTATTTTACCACGCTTTCGGGCTTTTGTAAATACTCGGCTTGATTTTTTTAATTTTTTTGCCTCAAATGCAGTATTGACAAATCTCCTGCGGTAAGTTATAATATAGTAACCTAAAAGGAGGTAATTATTATGAAATTTACAAAGATTTTGGCTTTGATGCTCGCCGCTGTTATGTGCGTATGCGTTTTCGCGGCTTGCGCAAAGAAAGACGGAAACGACGACAAAAACGCAGACAATGCAGGCGATTCCTTCGTATCCATCGAGATCGTTGACAATGAGGGAAAAGAGATCTACAAGAACGAAAAGCTCGACGTTGACCTTTCCATCGACGGAACGGACGGCAAGCTCTTCGTTACTAACATCTTGGATCTTTGCTGCTACTTCGACGAGACTCTTGATTATGATTACGACGAAGCTGAAGAGCTTTTGACCATCAACGGCCTCGAATCCATCGAAGGTTATAAGACGGAAGAAGTCCTCGACGAAGAAGCTATGGCTGAAGCTAAAGCCGAAGCAGAGAAGAACAAGCCCGACGGTGACGATACTCCCGTTGAAGTTGATCCCATCTACAAAGAAGTTAATTTCTACTACTTCTGGACGATGACGATAAATGAAAAGGAAGTTGGCATCGGCGACGAGATCAAGCTCGGTGACGAGGTAGTTCTCTCCTTCACAAAACTTTCCGAAGAAGAGCTTCTTGAAGAATAATCTTTAAGTGCATACATGACAATACCCAAGTGTTCTCGCGAACACTTGGGTATTTTTCTTTTTAAATTTCTCCCGATTTTTTGAGCTTGTAAAGCTCCTCGGTCGCAAGTCTTGCTTTTGCGACGGACGCGCCGTTTTTAACGAAAAGGCAATACTGTATACGCCCCGTTCCGATGCAGATGACATCTCCCGTTTCGTACCAATAAAAATCGGAATTCAAGCTGTAGGACGCTGTGGCTCCTTGAGTATATTCAAAGTCGCTTCCTTTAAGCTTAAAGCCGTCCTTATCGTGATATAAAACGCCTTCGCCGAGATAGTATAGGCTTTTCGTGTCGGCGAGAACTCTTATATCAACCGGTATTTCCGCTTTGTAGCTTCCGTCAAGGAGCTCTTTTTTTACGCATTCCCTCTCCCACTTATACCAATCGGGGACGTGCGAAAATTCCGTATCTCCGGTAAGCGCCTTCATAAATCCTTGCTCGGTGAGCTCGTATTCCTTGCCGCAGGCGCGGCAGATAAGCTTCGTACCGACGCCTTGCATTTGCTCGTCCGTATGGCAGTTTGGGCAACGGTATAAAACTCTGTGAAGTCCCGTAGCTCTCTCGGGCTCGTTTATGATAACGCCGTTTTCCTGCTGTGAGCGGAAGCCGTCAAAGGAAAACTGCTCTTTTACGATATCAAGAAGCTCGTCGGCGCTCTTTTCTTCGATATCCTCTGCGGATAAGAGGTATTCAAGCGTCGCGCTCACCTTGACCTTACGAAGACGAAGCTCGTTATACAAAGGCTGGTGCAAGAACGCGCCGTCGGTCTTCATCATTACAACAGGCACTTTCAAAAGCTTCAAGCATTTTCCGAGGCTGTCGGGAAGCACGGTCGACGTGCCGTCGAAGGTATATCCTGCCTCGGGATACATCAACACGGAGCATTTAAGCTCGTGCAAAGCGTATTGCATATCCTTTACGAGCCTGAAATCCGACACGAACTTTTTCGTGGGCATACAGCCAAGATTACGCATAAGCCATCTTTTGCCCAAAAACGCGTCGTAGGTGGACACTATGCAAAAGGGCTTTGGATAAAATACGCTCTCTGCTATCTTTAAATCGAGAAAACAGGAATGATTCATCAAAATAAGGCAAGGCTCACCTTTTTTCAGCCGCTCCATACCTATCTTTTCGCACTTGAATTTCGTACTCAAAAGCTCCGGAAGCGAAACCACCTTTATCAAAGTGCGCAAAAGAAAGCTCGGTCTTTTCGGGTTTTCGTATTTCATTTTAGGAAGATTTAAAATATCTTCATAGCTGATGCGCCCTCTTTTTACCGCTTTCATTACTTTCCCCTTTATTAAGCTTTACAAAAGCTCTATAAGTTTGTCGACGTCTTCATGTGTGGTCGCCCAGCTCGTGCAAAGGCGTATTACCGTATGGCTTTCGTCGAATCTCTCCCAATAGTCGTATCCGACCTTTTTGCCGAACTCCGCAAGAAATGCGTTTTCAACAACTATAAAGGTCTGATTCGTCGGCGAGTCGATGAAGAACTTATAGCCCTTTTCCTTTAAGGCGTCCTTTATGCGATACGCCGTATCTATGGCGTTTTTACCTACTTTTCCGTACAAGTCGTCGGTAAAGAGTGCGTCAAACTGCACTCCGCAAAGTCTGCCTTTGGCAAGGAGCGCGCCGTGTTGCTTTATTCTCGTTACAAAACGCTTCGGCTCTTTTTCGGGGAATACGAGTGCTTCTCCGCAAAGCGCGCCGCACTTCGTGCCGCCGATATAAAAAGCGTCGCAAAGCTCTGCTATATCGCGAAGCGAAAGGTCGCTTCCGGGCGTTACAAGCGCGTATCCGAGTCTTGCACCGTCAAGGTACAAGGGGATTTTGTACTCACGGCAGACTTCGGAAAGTTTTGTAAGCTCTTCCTTCGTGTAGAGCGTGCCGTACTCCGTCGGGTGAGAGACGTAGACCATACCCGGAAATACCATGTGCTCGTAGCTACCGTTTTCATAGAAAACGTCGATAAGCTCCTTTACGTCCTCTGCCTTTATCTTGCCGTTTTCGTGAGGCAGGGTAAGCACCTTATGTCCCGAAAACTCTATAGCGCCCGCTTCGTGCTGGGCAACGTGTCCGCTTTCTGCTGCAATAACGCCCTCGTACGCTTCAAGCATACAGTCGATGGTGACTTGATTCGTCTGCGTGCCGCCGACGAGGAAATATATCTTCGCTTCCTCTTTGCCTATTGTCTTTCTTATCTTTTCCTTCGCTCTTTCGGTATAGCTGTCCGTGCCGTAGCCCGTCAGCTTTTCCATATTTGTTTTAACGAGCGCGTCAAGTACCTTTTCGTGTGCGCCCTCCGAATAGTCGTTTATAAAATAAAGCATGGGTTTCTCCTATCCTATATTTTCATATTTTCGGCAAGCCGCTTTGCAAAACCGTCTTCTTCGGTCAATGAAAGCGTACTGCATTTTTCGTAAAGTTCTTTTGATAAAGCTTCATACTTCGGGTGCGAAGCTATAAGAGCCGCTCCCGCAAGGGCGCTGTTTTGCAAAAATTCAACGTTTGCGCCGTGCGGCAAAAGCCCTATGCCCTTCATCGCGTTTTCCGTTTCTTCCGAGCCGACCGCTCCCGACACGAATACCCTTTCGGGATATTTGCCGTCACAAACGAAATCTATCGCGGTGCGAAGTGCCGCCTTATCCGTAATAAGCCTGAATACGTCACTTGCAAGAAGGAAGTCTCCCCTCTCGCTTATCTCCGCTTTGCCCTCGTAAACGAGGTCGCTTTCTTCCGAAAGAGCTCCGTTTCTATCAATAGCTCCCGCGCATTTTAAGTGATAAAGAGCCTTTATAAGCTCCGACGGGACGCCTATTTCGCCGAAAGCACTTCCCGCCGCGGCAGATGCGCAGA
>JAZRTW010000215.1:0-2464 GCA_045652265.1 Eubacteriales bacterium
AGCTTCTTTGCAAATTCATCGCCTCTTACCTTTGCCATACCGTGAGCGGCACTAACCGACGCTCCCATACAAATAGTTGTATCAATGCTTGCCAAAGGAGCAACAGCACCGAGCGTGTAGCAACCGATATCACCGCAAACCGTTAGTCCGAGCTTCTTTAAGGTATAGAACGTAGCTCTGTGGGGGCAACCCGCGCACATTACGGGAGGACGCACGGGAATAGGCTCGTTTGCAATATCGTATTTATTTGCATCTTCATTTAAAATGGCACCTTTTATCATTGCGGGAGTGTACTCACCGAGAAGTGTGAACGCATCTTTGCCGATTACTTCTACACCGATAGCTTTGCAATGCTCTTCAATGAAGGGATCGAGTTCTTCAACTACGTAAAGCTTCTTGCATTTTTTTTGGAAGTTTAAAATGAGCTTTTCGGGGAGAGGATATACCATTCCAAGCTTCAAGTAATTGACCTTGTTGCCAAGAGCTTCCTTTGCGTACATATATGAGATACCCGATGTGATAACTCCTATTTCACTTTTGTTATCTTCAACTGTGTTAAGTGCGCTGTTTTCGGCAAATTCCGTGAGTGCTTTCGTTCTTTCTTCAACAACTACGTGCCGCTTAATTGCGTTTGCCGGCATCATAACATATTTGCTTATATTCTTTTCATAAGGTTTAAGCTCAACGTTTTCTCTGTCACAAAGTTCAACAAGGCTCTGTGAGTGCGAAACTCTCGTCGAAAGCCTTATAAAGAAAGGTGCATCGTATTTTTCGGAAAGCTCAAATGCAAGTTTAACGTATTCCTTACATTCGGATGAATCCGAAGGCTCAAGCATAGGCATCTTCGCAGCTTTTGCGTAATGACGCGAATCCTGCTCGTTTTGCGAGGAGTGCATTCCGGGGTCGTCTGCCACGCAGAAAACGAGGCCTCCGTTAACACCCGTATAGCTTACGGTGAAAATGGGGTCAGCCATTACGTTTAAGCCAACGTGTTTCATGCAAGACATAGCTCTTGCGCCGCCTATAGACGCACCTATAGCAACCTCTGCGGCTACTTTCTCATTGGGTGCCCATTCGCAGTAAATTTCGTTGTATTCGGTTACTGCTTCAGTGATTTCAGTGCTGGGGGTACCGGGATATGATGAAACGAGGTTTGCTCCCGCTTCATAAGCTCCTCGTGCTACCGCAGCATTTCCAAGTAATATTTTTTTCATTGTAATTCCTTTCGTTAAATGATCTCGTTTTGTTTCGCTACGAGCTTATCGCCGCTGTACATTTTTCGAAGTTTGGGTTTTTCTATCTTTCCGGTTGGGTTTCTCGGTATTTTATCAAATATAACTTTTCTCGGACGCTTATAACGGGGAAGGGTATTACAGAAAAGATTAAATTCATCTTCAGTCATCGTTTCACCGTCTTTAAGCTCAATAATTGCCGCCGCGATCTCTCCGAGTCGGGCATCGGGCACACCGATAACTGCGGCATCCTTTATCTTATCATTCTTTCGGATAAAATTCTCTATCTGAACGGGATATATATTTTCACCGCCCGTGATTATTACGTCTTTTTTTCTGTCCACCAGGTAGTAGAAGCCGTCTTCGTCTTGTTCTGCCATATCTCCGGTGTAGAGCCAACCGTCGTGAAGAACCTCGTCGGTTGCTTTTTGGTCTTTATAGTAACACGTCATTACGCCCGGACCTTTTACGGCAAGCTCGCCGACTTCGCCTCTTTTCACTTCGTTTCCGTTTTCGTCAATGATTTTGAGTTCCCACTTATATCCCGCTATACCGATTGCGCCGACTTTATGGATATTTTCAACACCGAGGTGAACGCAACCGGGACCTATGGACTCACTTAAACCATAGTTTGTATCGTATTCGTGTTTAGGGAATACTTCCTTCCATCTTTTTATAAGACTGGGCGGAACGGGCTGTGCACCGATATGCATAAGCCTCCACTGTTCAAGGCAAAGCTCCGAAGTCTTAATTGTACCTGCGTCAATGGCATCAAGTATATCTTGCGCCCACGGAACGAGAAGCCATACTATCGTGCATTTTTCTTCGGATACTGTACGCATTATCCATTCGGGCTTAACACCTTTTAAGATTACGGATTTTGCTCCTACCATAAAGTTACCGAACCAATGCATTTTTGCTCCCGTATGATAGAGGGGAGGAATACAAAGGAATACGTCTTCTTTCTTTTGACCGTGATGGTTTTGCTCCGTTAGCATCGCGTGCATAAGGCTTTCGTGATTATGTAATATCGCCTTGGGAAATCCCGTAGTTCCCGATGAAAAATAAATTGCTGCATCGTCTTCATCAGTAAGCTTTATGTTAGGCTGACGCGTCGAACAGTATTCGACAAGCTCGCTACAGCTATCTGCAAAACTTGGGCAATCGTTTCCTACGTAAAGCATTGTTTTGACGTTTGTAATAACGTCGGCTATAGCTTCCATTCTACCGAT
>JAZRTW010000216.1:0-14322 GCA_045652265.1 Eubacteriales bacterium
ACGGAAAAGGTCTTTCCTCCGGGGCAGGCGCAGGCGTCTATCACGGTATCGCCGCGTCTTGCATCAAGAGCTTTTGCCGAAAGCGCGGAGGGCTCTGATTGCACGAAATATTCGCCTTTTATAAAATGCTCCTCACTCTCAACGGCAAAGCCTTTTTGACTTACGATACACACGCCGCATAGATCGGAGGCTTCGCAGTCCATTTCATTTGCGAGCTTTTCGGGGCTTGTTTTGAGTGTATTTACGCGAAGCGACATACCCTTATCCGCACCGAGAAGAGATGCAAGTATCTCTTCTGCTTTTTCATCTCCGTATTGCGATAAGATAAGCTCTGCCGTCTCTTTCAAAACGGAGTATTTGACCGATAAATACTCCGTTTTTGAAAGTGTTTTTCCCAAATCCGCGAAAAATTCGTCGGGCTTGATTTTTGAAACGCTTCGGAGTACGCCGTTTACGTATCCCATAGCGCCTTTACCGAAATTTTTTGCAAGGTTTACGCTTTCGTTGACTGCGGCGCTTTGCGGTATCTTGTCAAGAAAGTGGATCTGATACGCTCCAACGCGCAAAATTGCCTTTATTTCCGCATCAAGCGTTTCAAGCTTTCTTGCGGATACCGATGCGATCATGGCGTCAAGCGTATAAAGGCGCTCCAAAACACCGTATACTATACGGCTGTAAAGTCCCTTTTCCGCACCTTCAAGAGCGTATTTTTTTATCGAAGAATCAAGCTCAATATTCGAGTATCTGCCGTCCTTTTCTATTTTTAAAAGAGATATTACGGCGGCACGCCTTGCGCTTATTTTTTCCATAAACTAATCCCTACGGTTTCCGATGATGAAAACAAACCTAAGAAGGTTTGCAAGAGATACTGCAAGAGCGGCAACGTAGGTCATAGCCGCCGCCGTAAGCACTTTTCTTGCACCCTTCGCTTCATCGCCGTAGAGGATATTTTGCTCCTTGATTATATTCATCGCACGGCGCGATGCGTTAAACTCAACGGGCAAGGTCACAAGCTGGAATACCGTTGATATGGCAAACGCGGCAATACCGATATAAGCAAGCTGGAAAAAGTTTAATACGATACCCAAAATTATAAGGGGGACGGAAAGTTGCGATGCTATGTTGCACACAGGCACGAGCGCCATTCTAAATTTAATGGGCGCATAGCTTTGGGCATATTGAAGCGCGTGTCCTGCTTCGTGGCAGGCGATACCGACTGCGGCAACTGAGCTTGATGAATATACGCCGTCCGAAAGCCTTATGACGTTTGCCTTCGGGTCGTAGTGGTCAGTGAGGTTGCCGCCTACGCGTTCAACTCTAACGTCATATACGCCGCGTGAGCGCAGTAACATTTCCGCCGCCTGTGCGCCGGTTATATGGCGCGTACCCATAAGACGCGAATATTTTTTATACGAGCTCTGTACCATTCCCTGCGCTATGAGGGAAAGGATAAGCATGGGAACTACAAGAATTAAATAATAATAATCAAAATACATATTTCACCTATTGTACGGTTGAGTTCGACGTAATTTTATTTCCGCAAAGGAATGCACTTACGGGCATGCGCTTTCCGCCTACCACACAAAGCTCCGTAATTTTCACAGCTCCGTCCGTGGTCTTTACGGTAAACGATTTTTTATCGACGGAAACTATCTTTCCGCCTTCTCCCGTGACTCCGTCATAAACGGGCTCTGCGGCGTATACCTTTACAGGCTTGCCGTCAAGAGTAAAGTTTGCGGCGGGGGCAGGGAGCATACAGTTTATTTTTCGCATAACGAGCTTTGTGGGCATATTAAAGTTTAAAGCTTCGTCCTCTCTTGTGAGCTTCGCTGCGTGAGTTGCAAGCGAATTATCTTGCTTTATGGGTGCAATATTTCCGTTTTCAATAAGCTCCAAGGTCTTTATAAGAAGCTCTGCACCCATATCGCCGAGGCGAGCATAAAGCTCTTCTAAATTTTCGTCATCTTTTATCTTTGTACTTGCTTTAAGGAGCATATCGCCTGTATCCATACCCTCGTCCATAAACATCGTGGTAACGCCCGTCTCGCAAACTCCGTCGAGCATAGCTCTCTGAATGGGCGCGGCGCCTCTGTATGCGGGTAAAAGCGAGCCGTGTACGTTCACGCATTTATATCGCGGATAGTCAAGCACGTATTTCGGGAGTATCTTACCGTAGGCGACCACAACGCAAATTTCGGGCGCAAGCTTTGCAAGAAGCTGTGCGAATTCTTCGCTTCGAAGGCTTTGCGGCTGGTAGACCGAAAGCCCCTTTGAAAGCGCAAACTCCTTTACGGGGGAGGGTGTGAGTATGCGTTTTCTTCCGACGGGTTTGTCGGGTTGGGTGACTACGCCGCATATTTCGTGCCCTGCGTTTATAAGCGCTTCTAGGCTTCGCTTTGCGAAGTCGGGAGTGCCCATAAAAAGTATCTTCATAAATTAACCCTCTCTCAAACTGCTTTCGGGTACCATTTCAACGCAAACGTCCAAGAAAAGCTTTCCGTCAAGATGATCTATCTCGTGGCAGAAGGCTCTTGCGAGTAAGTCCTCGCCCTCGTATTCAACGCGCTTGCCCTCTCTGTTTACGGCACTTACCTTGACTTTATAGGGGCGCTTTGTAATTCCCCATTCGTGAGGGCAGGAAAGACAGCCTTCAAGCTCCTGCTGTTCGCCTTCTTTGTAGGTTATCTCGGGATTTATGAGCTCTATAGGCTCATCGTCGGGGTCAAGCATAATGATACAAATTCTCTTTAATACGCCGACTTGGGGAGCGGCAAGACCTACTCCGCCGACTTTGATGAGTGTCTCGCGCATATCGTCAAGGAGTGTCGTAATACGGGAAGTGATACCAGTGACCTCTCTTGATTTCTTTCTTAAAATTTCATCGCTTTTGTTTACAATTTTCAAAATAGCCATTGTAATATCCTCTTTTTACACGTTCGAGGGGCACATATCCGCGTTTATGTTTACCGTTTTCGGTGCTATGGAAGGAAAGCTTTTGAGCGCTTCCGATATAAGTTCCCTCGTCCTTTTATTATTTTTACACTTTAATATCAGTTTCATTCTGTAAGAATTATTTAGTTTGTAAATTCCCGCTTCAAACGGTCCGAACAAAATAAGTCTGACGTCTGTATATTTTTGTTTGTTCAAATCTTCTATAAGTTTTTTAAACGCACCTGCGCCGAGCATAAGATCGTGCTCCGAGCCTGAATACAGATTTACGAGTACGAAATCGCAAAACGGCGGAAAGAGCATTTCCTTGCGAAGTGCTATCTCGTTTTTATAAAAGCCTTCGTAATCCTGGTTCGCCGCATAGTTTATGACAGCGTTTTTCGGCGAGTAGGTCTGTATTATCGCAAGGCCCTTTTTATTTGCTCTGCCGGCACGGCCCGCACACTGCGTTATAAGTGAGAAGGTGCGCTCATTTGCTCTGTAGTCGTCGCTGTGAAGCGACATATCTGCCGACAGTACGCCGACTAAGGTGACATCGCGAAAATCGTGCCCCTTCGTGACCATTTGCGTGCCGACCAATATATCCTTACCGTCCGTGAAGCTGTCAATTATCTTTTTATGCGACATTTTGCCCACGGTAGTATCCGCGTCCATACGGATATAGCTCATATCGGGCAAGGCGTTTTCGAGTTCTTCTTCCACCTTTTGCGTACCGAGCCCGAAATATTTAAGGTTTTCCTTTTGGCAGGTTGGGCACTTTGTTGGGGGTGCTACGGTATATCCGCAATAGTGGCACATAAGCTTTTCCGACACACCTGCGTTACGGTAGTGCTTTTTATGCAGCGTAAGGCTTACGCTGCAGTTTGGACACATCACGGTTTCTCCGCACGCACGACAACTCATAAATACGTGAAAGCCACGGCGGTTTAAGAAAAGTACGCTTTTTTCGTTTCGCTCCTTTCGCGCCGCGAGTTCTGCTATAAGCTGTTTTGAAAGAATGTCGCTTGCACCGTATCCGTTATATCGCATATCCGCGATCATCGTATCGGGAAGACGTGCGTCGCCGTAGCGCTCCGTGAGCTTAATTAAGGTATAGTCGCCCTTTTCGGCTTTGTAGTAGCTTTCCACGGAGGGCGTTGCCGATGCAAGAAGGAGCATCGCGTTGTTATATCCGCAACGGAATCTTGCGATATCTCTTGCGTGATATTTCGGAGCGATATCGGATTTATAGGAATCCTCTTGCTCCTCGTCTATGATTATAAGTCCGAGCCTTTTCGTAGGTGCGAATATCGCGGATCGCGTTCCGATAACGAGATCGACGTCGCCTCGGCTTACCGCCTTCCACGCATCGTGCCTTTCGCCGATGGAAAGAGCCGAGTGGAAGACAGCGACGCGTTCTTTGTAGAAGCTTACGAATATCTTTACGGCTTGCGGCGTTAAGGCGATTTCCGGCAGGAGCATTATAACCTGCTTTCCGCTTTCTATGACCTTGTCGATGAGCTTTTTCATAACCATCGTTTTGCCGCTTCCCGTTATGCCGAAAAGTAAAGCCGCTTTTGCCTTTTCTTCCAAAAAGAGCTTTTCAAGGCTATCGTATGCGTTTTGCTGTGCCTTTGATAAGGCGACTTCGCTCGGAGTTTTTGCTTCCTCGTAAAGCAAAGAGAAGGGATTTCGCATTACTTCCCTTTTTTCCGACTTGATATATCCGTGGCGTTTCATCGTATTAATAACGGACGCCGTGACGGGAAGTTTTGTAAGTATGTCGCTTCTTGTAAGCTCACCGTATTCGGTGAGGTATTCAGCAAGCAAAAGTTGCTTTGGGGTAAGCTCTGCATCGGTTACGGAAAAACCTTCGGCAAGGCTTATGTAATTCTCGAACTTATCGCCGCTTTTCGTATTTTTTATCGGCACCTTTCTTATTATACCAAGCTTCACAAGAGCACCCACGGCGGTTTTGGCTTCTTCGCCGAATTCCGCTTCAAGCATAGCGTCGGTTACGGTATTTCCTTCGGATATAAACGCAAGCACCGCCTTGGTCTTGTCGTTTACAAGCTTTTCATATCCGTCTTTTTCGACTACTTCGTACGTAAGCTGTGCCATAGCAGAGGCGTAGGAGGGCATAACCGTTTTATACGCCGTACCGACCGTGCAAAAGCACCTCTCGCTCACGAACTCGCACATACGAAGCGCTTCGTCGGAAAGCATTGTTTCGGGATTTATAACATCTAGAATAAGTTTGATGCGTTTTGCACTCGTTTTGTCGTGCAAAGAATGCACGAGCGCTATCATACGCTTATTCGATGCACCGAATGGCACCAAAACGAGCATACCCGGCTTTATCACTTGTTTTAACGGCTCGGGGATAGCGTAGTCAAACTGCTTATCGACAGAATAAGGGCAGTCGAGAATACTGACTTTAGCGTAATTTATCTGTGTCATATTCATATCTCGCCGCCCTTCCTTTATTTTTATCCGTTTACTGTACTATCTTGTATTCGCCTTCCGCGAGCTTTTCCAAAGCTACCTCGACCATATTCTGATCGACGAGCTTCGCCTTTTTCTCGGGATATGCGTCGTACGCGCCGCTTGTGTATTTTTCGTTTAAGTCTCTTGCCGTTTTAGCCGCCGCGATGGCGATCTTGTATCTGTTTACCTTGTTATTTTGTGTGAGCTGTTCGATGGAAGGCTTCATAAGTATTCTCCTTTATTTTTTAAATTTATCAAAAATTCCGCGCTTTTTTTCAAGACTGTCGCCGAATTCTTTAAGTATTCTCTTTTGCTCTGATGTAAGCGACTTCGGTATCTCCACGATGACTCTGAAGAGAAGGTCGCCTCTGTTTTTGGAGTGGATAACGGGAACGCCTTTGCCCTTTATCGTAAAGAGCGTTCCGCTTTGCGTACCCTCGGGAATGGTAAACTTTACGGGTTCTTCAAGCGTAGGTACTTCTATCTGCGCGCCCAAAGCGGCTTCGACTACGTTTAAAGTCATCTCGCAGTATAGGTTATAGCCGTCGCGCTCGAATATCTTATGCGGTTTTACCGAAGCGACGATTATAAGGTCGCCCGACGGGCCGCCGTTTTCTCCCGCATTACCTTGACCGCGAAGCACTACTCTTTGACCGTCGTCTATTCCCGCGGGGATATCTACTTGGAGCTTCTTTTGCTTTCTTACGCGTCCGCCTCCTCTGCAGTTTGAGCAGGGCTTTTCGATTATTTTACCCGTTCCGTGACAGTTTTCGCAGACTTTGGTCGTTTGGAACATACCAAATGCCGTTCTTTGCGATACCTTTACCTGACCCGTTCCGCGACATGTATTACAGGTGTTGGGGCTTGTGCCCTTTGCCGCTCCCGTACCGTGACATTCGTCACAGGTCGCTATTTGTTGGAAGCTTATCTCTTTGGTACAGCCAAACGCCGCTTCCTCAAAGGTGAGAATTACTCTTTGCGCTATGTTGTCGCCTTGAATGGGTGCGTTACGTCTTGACTCTGCTCTGCCGCCGCCGAATATATCGCCGAATATATCACCGAAATCAAAGCCGCCGAAGCCTCCGAAACCGCCGAATCCGCCGCCTGCGCCTGCACCGTAGCTTGGGTCGACGCCCGCGTGTCCGTAAGCATCGTATTTAGCCTTTTTGTCCGCATCGGATAAAATGCCGTAGGCTTCGTTCACCTCTTTGAATTTCACTTCGGCTTCCTTGTCGCCGGGATTCACGTCGGGGTGATATTTTTTTGCAAGGCTGCGGTATGCCTTTTTTATCTCATCCGAGGATGCTCCTTTCGAAAGACCTAGCACCTCGTAATAGTCCCTTTTTTCTTCTGCCATAATTTCCTCTCAAAGCACCCGTAGGGAATGGGTAAAATTTCCCATTCCCTTCGGTATACTTACTTATTTGTTATCGTCGGATACGTCCTTGAAGTCCGCATCGTAAGCGCCGCCGTTATCGGCAGGGCCTTGCTCTGCACCGGGAGCGCCCTGTGCCTGCGCCTGCTGTGCATAGAGCTTCTGCGAAAGCTCGCCGAATACCTTTTCAAGTGCTTCGGTTTCGCTCTTCATCGCATCGTAGTTATCGCTCTTGATAGCTTCCTTTACTTTTTCAAGCTGCGCTTTAACGGGAGCCGTGTCGCCCTCGGGAAGCTTACCGTCGATTTCGGCAAGTGCCTTTTCAGCTTGGAATACGATGGAATCGGCTCTGTTCTTCGTATCAGCCTTTTCTTTCATCGCCTTATCCTCAGCCGCGTGCATCTCGGCTTCCTTTACCGCCTTTTCGATATCTTCCTTGCTCATATTAGAGGAGGAGGTAATGGTAATGTGCTGTTCCTTACCCGTACCGAGATCTTTCGCGGAAACGTTTACGATACCGTTTGCGTCGATGTCGAAGGTGACTTCGATCTGGGGAACGCCTCTGGGAGCCATGGGGATACCGTCGAGGTTAAAGCGTCCGAGTGTCGTGTTGCCTGCCGCCATTTCTCTTTCACCCTGCAAAACGTGAATTTCAACGCCGGGCTGATTATCCTGCGCGGTGGAGAATACTTGGCTCTTCTTTACGGGGATAGTTGTATTTCTGTCGATGATCTTCGTGAATACGCCGCCGAGAGTTTCAAGGCCGAGGGAGAGGGGAGTTACGTCGAGAAGGAGAAGATCCTTAACGTCGCCGCCTAAAACGCCGCCTTGGATAGCTGCGCCTATAGCAACGCACTCGTCGGGGTTGATGCCCTTGAAGGGCTCTTTGCCGATAAACTTCTTTACAGCCTCTTGAACGGCGGGAATTCTCGTAGAACCGCCCACAAGAAGAACTCTGTCGATCTTATCGGGTGAAAGTCCCGCATCTGAGATAGCTCTTCTTACGGGAGCCATCGTAGCTTCAACGAGGTCTGCTGTCAATTCGTCAAACTTTGCTCTCGTGAGCGTTGCGTCGAAGTGCTTGGGACCCGTTGCATCAGCCGTGATGAAGGGAAGATTTACATTTGTGCTCGTCATACCTGAAAGCTCGATTTTTGCTTTTTCAGCCGCTTCCTTGAGTCTTTGGAGCGCCATTTTATCATTTCGAAGGTCAATTCCGTTTTCCTTTTTGAAGGTATCTGCGATCCAGTCGATAACTCTCTGGTCGAAGTCGTCGCCGCCGAGCTTATTGTTACCTGCGGTTGCCAAAACTTCGAATACTCCGTCGGATATCTCAAGAAGCGATACGTCGAACGTGCCGCCGCCGAGGTCGAAGATGAGTATTTTCTGGTCGGTGTTTTCTTTATCTACGCCGTAAGCGAGAGCTGCTGCCGTGGGCTCGTTGATTATACGCATAACCTCAAGTCCCGCGATCTTGCCCGCGTCCTTCGTAGCCTGACGCTGTGCGTCGGAAAAGTATGCGGGAACGGTGATAACTGCCTTGGAAACAGTCTCGCCGAGATATGCTTCAGCGTCTGCCTTGAGCTTTTGAAGTATCATTGCGGAGATCTCTTGGGGCGTGTAGCTCTTGCCGTCGTATTCTACCTTTTCGGTCGAGCCCATCTTTCTCTTAATGGAGCTTACCGTACCGTCGGGGTTGGTGATAGCCTGTCTTTTTGCGACCTGTCCTACGATTCTCTCGCCGCTTTTGTTAAAAGCAACGACGGAGGGAGTTGTTCTGCTTCCCTCGGGGTTGGGAATAACCGTAGGCTCGCCGCCTTCGTAAACTGCAACGCAGGAATTAGTTGTACCGAGGTCGATACCGATGATTTTTGACATAGTTTTTCTCCTTATATATATGTGAATTTATTTTTTAATTGGCAACTTTGACCATGGCAAAGCGAATGACCTTGCCGCGAAGCGTATATCCGCTTTGAAGCACTTCCGTTACGGTATCCTTCTCGGCACTTCCCGAATCGTCTATCATAACTGCGTTATGGAAGTTCGGGTCAAACGGCAGGTTAAGCGCGGGTATTTCTTCAACGCCGAGCTTTGCAAAGCACTCTTCGAGCTGTTTCATAATAAGAGCCGTGCCCTCACTATCACCGTCGAAGCTTTTTGCTCTCTGCAAATTATCCATAACGGGCAAGAGCGTGCTTACCGCGTCGCAATAAGCGTCCGTGTAGGCGTCTTCTTTTTCCTTTACGGCGCGCTTTCTGAAATTGTCATATTCTGCGGCAATACGGAGCATTCTGTCCGTGGCTTCTTTAGCCTTTTCATCTGCTTCAGAAGCACTTTTTTGTGCCGCTTCAGCTTCATTTTTAGCCGCCTGTGCCGCCTTTTTGGCTTCTTCCGCCGCTTTTTTCAAAGCGGAGAGCTTATCTTCGCTCTTTTTTGTTTCCGCCGTATCTTTTATTTCAGTCTCATTCTTTTTCATTACTATTCTCCTAATTTATTGTTGTCGGGTGGGGAAAGCTCGTTAAGCTTCGATGAAAGATATTTCAAATGAGCAACCACCTTACTGTATTCCATTCGCTTCGGACCTATGACACCGAGCACGCCGCGAAATCCGGGACCTGCATCGAAATTCGTATAAACTATACCGTAGTCCTTTATGGGAGAGGGGGTACTGTCGTCACCTATAATTATGTTTACGCCGTCCTTCGTCTGAATTGCACCGCTTGAATTTTCGGATATCAGCGCAAGCACCTGGTCCTTATTGTTCGGCAGATTTATTATGTCGCTTAAAGTATCGCTGTCGGAAAATTCGGGATACTTCAAGAGGTTCGTGACACCCTCGAATTCAACGCTGTCGGCGTTAAATTCTCCGAATGCTTCGTTTAAGGTACCTAGCACGGAGTGAAGCAGGGGGAGCATATAACCCGAAAGCCCTTCAAGGCTCGATATGACGTTTAAAGTTATCTGCTCTTGCGTAAGTGAGCACAGCCTTGAATTAAGTAAGCCCACGAGCATTTCCGTATCTTGCAAGCTTATAGGTAAGGGCGAGCGCAAGTGTGAGCTTTTGACAAGTCCTACGGAGCTTACGATGATGAGCACGAAGTTATGCTCGTCAAGCCAAGTTATCTCAAAGCGCTTTACGCTTACGCCCGCTTTTTTCGGCTTGACTGTTATCGCCGTATAATTAGATAAATAGGAAGCAACTTTTCCCGCGCTTTTTACAAGCTTGTCAAGCTCCGCCATCTTAAAAGATAAAAGTCCGTTTATCGCCTCTATCTCCTTGATGCTCATTTCGTAGCTTTCCATAAGCTCGTTGACGTAGGCTTGATACCCCGCCGTCGTAGGCACGCGGCCTGCGGAGGTGTGGGGCTGGTAGAGGTAGCCGCTCTTTTCAAGCTCCATCATATCGTTACGGACGGTGGCGCTTGACCAAGCAAGCTTTTTCGTGTCCGTGAGATACTTTGATCCCACAGGCTCGCCGCCGCTGATATAAGCCTCTACGATATAGCGCAGTGTTTCTTTTTTTCTTTCACTTATATCCATATTATTACACCGTTTGTTTCAAACTTATGCTTTTAGCACTCTCAAGCTTTAAGTGCTAAAAATACAATACTATCCTTTTGCCTCTTTGTCAATACCTTTTGGGAAAATTTTCAAAATCCTTCATTTTTGCTTCATTTTGCAAAAAACGCGAATATATGCAAAAATATCGTGTATAAACACCCTAAAATGCATAAAAATTAGAAAAATATTTAAAAAATATGCATATAAATACTTGACAAAGCCAAAAAAGCGTGATATACTCCTATCGTGGAAAGAATCCCCAATAAAAAAATAAACAAAAGAGGTAACTAAAATGAAAAAATCTGTAAAGCTTTTATGTCTTATAATGGCAGTAGCACTTTTAGCAGTCTTTGCTTGCTCTTGCAAGGGCGGCAAGACGGTAGCTTCTGTAGACGATCTCCCCGGCGCAAACATCGGCGTACAGCAGGGAACGACGGGTGATATCTACGCAAGCGACTATGAGAAAGAGGGCTCCACCGTAAGCCGTTACTTAAAGGGCGCTGATGCTGTTGTGGCACTTACCACCGGCAAGGTTGACTGCGTTATCATCGATAACGAGCCCGCAAAGAGCTTCGTTGCGGCAAACAAGGGACTCAAAATTCTTGAAGATCCTTTCGCAAACGAGGATTATGCTATTTGCATAGCAAAGGAAAACACAGAGCTTCTCGAAGCTTTCAACGGCGCGCTTAAAGAGCTTAAGGAAGACGGCACGATCGACAGCATCATTAAAAACTACATAGGCGACGACACGATCGGCAAGTCCCCCTACGTTTCTCCCGAGAACGTTGATACCTCCAAGGGTGAGCTTCACATGGCTACAAACGCATACTTCCCTCCCTACGAATATATGGAAGGCGACAAGATCGTCGGCATCGACGCTGACATCGCACAAGCTATCTGCGATAAGCTCGGTTACAAGCTTGTAATTGATAATATGGAATTCGACTCGATCATCGCCGCTGTTAAGACCGGCAAGGCTGATTTCGGCGCTGCAGGTATGACCGTTACGGATAAGCGTCTTGAGGAGATCAACTTCACGGATACTTACGCAACGGGCGTACAGGTTATCATAGTTAAAGAATAACAAATACTTAAATTAAGGCTTGACCGAGACGGATAACACCGCCTCGGCTTGCTTTCGTTTACGAGGAATTTTAATAATGAAGAAAATTCTCTTTTTTGCACTTATACTCACACTTCTTTGCGGCGTTTTCGCTTTCCCCGCATTTGCCGAAGACGGCGGTGTTACAATAAACGTATATCTTGAAGACAAGTACGAGCCCGTAGAGTTAGCAAGCGTACAATACGAGCTTGACGGCAAGGAGTACAGCAAAGATTTAAGCGACGTCAAGTCGTCGATAAAGACGGTCGGAAAGATAACGCTTCCCGAGGGCTCGAAGCTTTTATCGGTTACGACCGATGGCGGCGAAGTGTACGATTACGGCGCGGGCGATATTTCGAAGAAGACGACCTTCTCGCTTTACAAAGGCTTCTTCCATAAGATATATTCGAAGCTTGCGAAGGGCGTCAAGGATACCTTTATCGAGGAATCGCGTTGGAAGCTGTTTGCAAGCGGTCTCGGCGTGACTCTCGGAATAACGGCGGGCGCTCTCGTTATAGGTATCTTCCTTGGCTTTATCGTTGCTATTATAAGGTCTACCTACGATAAAACGGGCAGATTTAAGTTTTTGAACGGAATCTGCAAGATATATCTCACCGTTATAAGAGGCACGCCCGTCGTAGTACAGCTTATGATAATGTACTTTATCGTTCTTGCTTCGGTGCGAAACGGTATGATCTCCGCAATACTTGCCTTCGGTATAAATTCGGGCGCATACGTCGCGGAAATAGTGAGAAGCGGAATTATGTCTATCGACAAGGGGCAGTTTGAGGCGGGAAGAAGCCTCGGTTTCAGCTACGCGCAGACGATGGTACATATAATTTGCCCGCAGGCGTTTAAAAATATTTTACCCGCTTTAGGCAACGAATTTATCGCGCTTGTTAAGGAAACGTCCATTTCGGGTTACGTTGCGATAATCGACATAACGAAGGCGGGCGACACCGTAAGATCCGTAACGTACGCACCGTTTTTCCCGCTTATCGTAGTTGCTATCATCTATCTTGTGATAGTTATGGGGCTTACGAAGCTTATGAACGTCATAGAAAGGAAGCTTAGAAACAGTGATCACTGATACGATAATCAAGGTTGAAGACCTGCATAAAAGCTTCGGCCAGATCCAAGTTTTAAAAGGAATAACGACAGAGCTTCAAAGAGGAAGCGTTACCGTTATAATCGGCCCCTCGGGCTCGGGTAAAAGCACGTTTTTGCGTTGCCTTAACCTGCTTGAAGCGCCAACGGGCGGAAAGATATTCATAAACGACGAGGACATAACGGACAAAAAAGCACACGTCGACCTTATCCGCAGAAGAATAGGAATGGTATTTCAGCATTTTAACCTCTTTCCGCATAAGACTATTTTGGAAAATATGACGCTTGCTCCCATCAAGCTCCTCAAAAAGACGAAAGCAGATGCGGAAAAGGAAGCTATGGCGCTTCTTGAAAGAGTCGGACTTGCCGACAGAGCAAGCGCTTATCCCTCACAGCTTTCGGGCGGTCAGAAGCAGAGAATTGCCATAGTAAGAGCGCTTTGTATGGACCCCGAAGTTATGCTTTTTGACGAGCCTACGTCCGCGCTTGATCCCGAAATGGTCGGCGAGGTACTTGATGTTATGAAAGAGCTTGCACAGAGCGGTATGACGATGGTGGTCGTTACCCACGAAATGAGCTTTGCAAAAGAGGTCGGCGACAGAGTTATATTCATTGACGAAGGTAAGATTATGGAAGACGCGCCTCCCGAGGAATTTTTCACAAATCCAAAGAGTGAGCGGCTTCGTGAGTTTTTGAGCAAGGTGCTTTAAATGAAAAAGATCGGCATCAGAGGAAGGCTTCTTCTCACGTACGGAATCGTGCTTGCGGTAATTATGACTTTGCTTGTGCTTGCGTTCAGTTTAATACTTACGAGCTATATGAACGGACGCGTTTCGGGGCAAATATCGAAGTTTTACGAGCTTGCCGAGGAGTACGCAAAGGAATACGACGTAGCGGACGAAGAATACGGCGACAGGCTGATTGATGAGATAGAGCGCCGAATTTACGCATCGACCGACGTTGAAGCGATAATGATCGAGAAAAACTACGGCGCCGTTATACGAAACATAAATTTTGATTACGAGGAAAGGCTTGATCAGACGACGGCTCTTGCGGGAGTCGTCGCGGAGGAGAGCTTCGAGCTTGGCAAGACGAAGTATTTTACGACGAACTATGGAAGATACGTAGCGGTCAAGTTTTCTCTCGGCGAGAGTGAAACGTATAAGGATTGCCGCATAGTCGTATATTCCGATTTAAGTTTGTACGGCGAGATAATCAAAGGTTCGGAGGACGTTTTGCGTTCGGCATCTATCGTCGCCGCTCTTATAATGTTCGCGGCGGTGTTTATCGTATCAAGCGCCCTCTCGTCGCAGATAAAAAAGCTTTGCAACTTTGCAGATAAGCTCGGCCACGGAGATTTCACGACGCACAGCGAGGATTTCAGCGTCAGAGAGCTTCAGGAACTTGCGGAAAATATGAATACTGCCGCAGTAAAGCTTGATAAATACGATAAAGAGCAAAAGCAGTTTTTCCAAAACGTATCTCACGAGCTTCGAACACCTCTTATGTCGATACAGGGCTATGCCGAGGGCATACAGTACGGTATATTCCCCGACACTAAAGAAGCGGC
This sequence comes from Eubacteriales bacterium, assembly GCA_045652265.1. Classification (GTDB taxonomy): domain Bacteria; phylum Bacillota; class Clostridia; order Oscillospirales; family CAG-272; genus CALCTE01. The sequence goes on from JAZRTW010000216.1 coordinate 14,131, forward strand.
GGGCGTTATCGTTGGCGAAAGCAAGCGCCTCACGGAAATGCTTGAGCAGATGCTTTATATTTCGAAGATGGATAAAAGCGAGATAAAAAAGGAGCTTTTCAATTTAAGCGACGTTCTTCGAAGTGCAAGAGAAAAGCTTGAGCATCATGAGATGATAAAGGTTGCAAGTAAATATCCTCATATTGCAAAGGA
>JAZRTW010000217.1:0-5004 GCA_045652265.1 Eubacteriales bacterium
TTTTAAGGTTCTCGCAGCTATCAAACGCATATCTTTCGACTGAAGTTACGCCGTTTGGAATAGTTATGCTTTCAAGCTCCTTGCAGCTTTCAAATGCAAATTCTCCGATAGTCGTAACGCTTTCGTCGGCGGGTATCACGCTCGTTTTACAGCCCGCGATAAGCGTTTTGCTTGCCGTTTCGATAAGGCAGTTTCCGTCGCTGTGATATACGGAATTATTTTCGTCTACCGTAATCTCGGCAATGCTTTGACAACCGCTGAACACCTCGCCGCCTATAGACACGACACTGCTTGAGAAAGATACTCTCTCTAAATTCGTGCAAGCATAAAATGCACGTTCGCCTATATATTTTACTCCCTCGGGTACGGTTACGCCCGTAAGCTCTGTGCAAGAGTAAAACGCATAATTGTCAATAGCAGTAACGGGATATCCGTCAAGTTCGGCGGGAACGGTCACGTCTCCGCTTATTAATCCGTTCACCTCGGTTATGATGGCGACTGTGCCGTTTATATCATAGGTATAGTAATCTATTGACTCCACACATTCCCAATCATAAATGCGGTAGGTGTCCGTCAAATATTCAGCGGCAGTCTTTGAATCCGAAAGCTCCGATGACGGAATTATCTTATAAGGCGTATGCCAGATCTCCGTATTTTCAAAGTATACATCGGTCAGATTATAGCAATCGCCGAATGCGTTGTAGCCGATATGAGTAACGCTTTCGGGTATGGTTATGCTCGTAAGCCGCGTGCAACCGGAAAATGCGGAATCGTATATAGACGTAACGGGACAGTTTTCAAAAGCGTCGGGGATTATAACGTCGCCGCTTACCACTCCGTCGACACCCGTTATAGTAGCCTTGCCGCCGTTTATCTCGTATATATACGTAAATCCTTCTTCCTCTTCTTCATTATCGGGAATATTGTTGCTTCCTCTGTAGTCCCAATCAAGACCGTCGTACGTATCTTTCAACAATACTGCCGCAACTTCGGAATCTTCAAGCTCCGACTTATAAATTTTCGTCATTGACGCATACCAGTCTTGAGTGTTTTCAAAATACGCGTCGGTAAGAGCGTCGCAATAGCTAAACGCAAAGCGTCCGATAGTCGTAACGGTACGGGGAATGTTTATGCTTTCAAGAGCGGTGCAACCGTTAAAAGCGGATATTCCGATACGCGTTATACCTTCGGGAATCGTTACGCTCTCAAGGTCTATACAGCCCGAAAATGCATAATCTGCAATCACTGCAACACTTCCGTCGGAGGGTATAACGCTGTTTTTACAACCTGCGATAAGCTTTTTGCTTGCCGTTTCGATAAGGCAGTTGCCGTCGCTGTGATATGCGGTGTTGTTTTCGTCGACCGTTATGCTTTCGAGAATTTCGCAGTCAGCAAACGCGCCATCGCCTATTGATTTGATACCTTCGTGAATGACTAAATTTTCAATAAATTCACAACCGTCAAACGCATAATCGCCAATTACCGTAACGGGATAACCGCCAAGAGTCAAAGGAACGGCAACGTCGCCGCTTATTTCCCAATAAACACTGTAGATTTCAGCCTCACCGTTATTTACTTCGTAGTTGAAATACCACTCTTCAATCTCGGCACTTACCGCAAAGGAAAACGGTACGAGCGCCGTAATAAGACATATCGCCAAAACGAACGAGAGGAATTTTTTCATTTATTTGCTCCTTTTTATTTAATGCAAAGGATAAGTGCTTTCTCCGAAGAATACTCGGTATAAAAGATATATCGCGTCGTCTGCTTCCAATTTGCTGTTTCCGTCAAAGTCACAGGCTTGGTTTACGGGGTATTGACTCTCCCCGAAGAAGATTCTATATAAGAGGTAGATTGCGTCGTCTGCGGACAAGCCATCTTTGCCGTCGACGTCACCTTTTTGTATCGTAACGCTCTCACCGCAAGCACTGCATGTACTTCCCGACGAAATATGGGGAGATTCATCTGCATGAGCACCGCAAATCACACATTCGTGCCAATGTCTTCCGCCTCCTGAACACCAAACGAGTCCGTATCTGTGCGAAACGTATCTTTCACGTCCGCAAATATTGCAGTCCGCATCACATGGGTCATCGTATACGTGTTCCGGCATAACGGCGTCTATCTTGATATAGATCTCTGCGCCGCATATCATAGCGCTTATCGTTCCGTATAAGTCAAGCTCCGCCGCAAGTTCATTGAGATTATTGCCTTGTGACAACCATTCAAAAAACTTTATTTCCCCGTCGTTTTCATAATTAATTTCGTATATTCTCGCAACCGCTTGGCCGCAAACGCTCTTGAAAGCACCGGCTACGTTCTCAACAGTGAAATCCTTGATAAGTGCGAGGTCTTCATACATCATATCCACGTCAACACACTCGGGCAAGATTTCGTATGTGTCATCTGCTGTGTGGTCGCCGAAATATTTTTCGGGCATATTGAAATATGCATAAAATATCGGTTTTTCGGTTTCCGTGCCCGCATCGTCCCAAGTGACGTCGGTATAGTAATACTTCCCGTCGAGCCTTACGAGGTTCCAAGCGTGTCTTTCACCGCCGCCCCAGCCACGCACGACGTAGGACATAATGCCGACTTTCTCAAGGAGCACCTGATACGCCTCGGCGTATCCCTCACAGACCGCCACGCCTTCGACGAGCGCACCGTAAGAGCCGTGCGCATTTGACGCTTCTTGATAAAACACGCTCTCTACGAGGGCATCGTGCAAAATCAGCGCTTTATCGTATTCACTCGTTGCGCCGTTTGCTAAAGATGCGTATTCTGCAACCGCCTCATCGTAAGCGTCCTCGTTGTACGGGCCGCCCTCATAAACAAATTCTGCCGACAAAATACAGTCATCGCCGCCATATGAAGACGTGCTGCCGCATCTGCCGTAATAATGCTCGCCCGCATCATTTCTGTAAAGCTCATATATCATATCGAACTCGTCGCCGCTTACACAAAATTCCTCAAGGCTCACTCTGTCTTCTGCGTTTTCTACCGCTTCATATATGGCGTCGTATACACCGAGATAGTCCTCTGCTCTTTCCATCTCGGCAAGCTTCATTCTGCCGAAGTTTAATTCCTCCGTGGCATTTACTCCGAAAACAGAAACAGAGCCGAGCAAAACAGCGAGTGTGAGAAACACCGATAAAAACTTTGTCTTCATTTTTCCTTTTCTCTTTTCAAAAATCATTCCTGTTTCATTATATACCCTTTTTTCGCGAATGTCCACCCCTAAAAGCAAAAATCCGAATTTGCTTAATGGCATAATAAAATCTCCCTAAATTTTGAGCATTTTTGACATATTTTTTCAAAAAACTCTTTACAATTATGTGCTTTAATGCTATAATTTCTTCGGGAATCGGGTAAAGGCTTTAGTGCCTTGCGCCGCTTCTTAAAAAACATATTAATTCGGAGGGAAAGTATGAATCTCGCTTACAACGTCAAAGACAAACCGAGTTTCGGCAAGCTCATCGTCTTTGCATTCCAACAGCTTCTTGCCATACTCGCGGCTACCATCGCAGTTCCTGCAATTATCAATTCGTCCGTCGAGGGAGCGGCAATGTCTTCTTCCGCGGCACTTTTGGGTGCGGGCGTCGGCACGATCGTTTACCTTCTTTTCACAAAGTTTAGAAGCCCCGTATTTTTAGGCTCTTCGTTTGCTTTCATAGGCTCTATGATAGCGGCATTTGCAGGTGCGGCATCTTCTGCCGCAGGCTACGTCGGTATCATTCTCGGCGCAGTCATCGCAGGCCTCGTTTACGTAATAATCGCGGTAATAGTTAAAATCGCGGGCGTTAAGTGGATAAACGCAATTATGCCCGCAGTCGTAATCGGCCCGACGGTTGCAATAATCGGTCTTTCTCTTGCGGGAAACGCAGTAGGCGATTTGACAAAAGGCAAGGTTTTGGTGGAAACGACATCTAAAGTGGTCGAAAACGATGCTATCGTAGAAAAAATAACTATGGTGTCGGGCTGCAGTCCCTACGTTGCTCTCGTTTGCGGTCTTGTAACGCTCTTTACGGTAATTATCTGCTCCGTATACGGTAAGAAAATGGCAAAGCTCATTCCCTTCATCATCGGTATCTTCGCAGGATACGCCGTAGCGTCGATCTTCACCGTGATTGGTATAACGACAAACAACGTTTCTTTGCAGGTTATCGACTTCTCCGTATTTAAAGAACTTTCGATCTTCTCCGTTCCCGAATTCACCTTCACTCACCTTGCAGAAGGCGTAAAGCAGGTTGACGCGAAGTTTATCGCGACTGTTGCAGTAGCTTACGCACCCGTTGCTTTCGTAGTTTTTGCAGAGCACATTGCAGACCACAAGAACCTCTCCACCATTATCGGCGCAGAGCTTCTTGAAGAGCCCGGCCTTCACAGAACGCTTCTCGGCGACGGTATCGGCTCTATGGCAGGTGCGTTCTTCGGCGGTTGCCCCAACACCACCTACGGCGAAAGCGTAGGCTGTGTCGCAATCACGGGTAACGCTTCCGTTGTGACCATTCTTACGACGGCGTTTATGGCAATAGCGATATCCTTCTTCGATCCCTTTGTAACCTTCCTTGCAAGCATACCCAACTGCGTGATGGGAGGTGTGTGCATAACGCTCTACGGCTTTATCGCAGTAAGCGGTCTTAAGATGCTCCAAAAGGTCGACCTCGGCAAAAACAGAAACCTCTTCGTTGCCGCAGTTATTCTCATCGCGGGCATCGGCGGTCTTACGGTAAGCTTCGGCGGAATACAGATAACCGCTATTGCTTGCGCTCTTATCCTCGGTATCATCGTAAACGCAATTTTACCCAAGGATAAAGCTGAATAATCATAACGAAAAATCAAGAGTTTCAGCGCAGTGCTTTAAAAAGGCACTGCGCTGATTTTATATCATTAAGTTGATTTTCCGCGTATTATGTGGTATAATATAATCGGTAACTTGGGAGGTCTTGACTATGATTGATTTCACCAACGTAGAAAAATACAAAGAGAATAACCGTATTGAAG
>JAZRTW010000218.1:0-3501 GCA_045652265.1 Eubacteriales bacterium
GATTTTATGGCTATTAAAAGTGTTTCTATCAGAATTGAAGAGGAGATGCTCGACAAGCTCTCATATATTGCGGATTATGAAGGCAGAAGCGTAAACAGTCAAGTGCTCGTTTTGATAAGGCAAAACATTAAAGCCTTCGAAGAAACAAACGGGGCTATTGACGGAAATATCAAACCGGCTTCCAACGTAAAACCGACTCGCAAATAAACCACCCCCTCTCTGCAGATTTGCAAAGAGGGGGTTTAATGCCTAATGTCTTGCGAGATTTTGATGCTCCGCTTAAGAATCTCGCGAAGATTTTTTATTCCCTACGGCCTAAGGCCTACGGCCTAAGGCCTACGGCCTAAGGCCTATGGCCTATGGCCTTTCTGGCGAGCATTGCTCGCCCCTACAAGCGACTAAAAAGGACGGAGATTTCTCCGTCCTTTTTCTCTATTCCGCGAGTAATATGTAAGGATATATCTCCTGGCCGCCGTAAGCAAAGTATACCTCAACGCCCGAAAGTTCCTTTTCAAGAAGCGCTTTCAGCTTGAACGCTTCATCGCCTTCCATACTGTCCTTGCAAAATACCGTTAATATGTACTTGCCCGTGCCGTCGAACATCTTCTTTGCAAGAGCCGTCGCGGCGAGCGCGCACTCTTCCTCACAGCATACTATCTCCTTACCGATATATCCGATAAATTCGCCGTTTCTTATATCGACGCCGCAAAGCTTTGCATCTCTTATCGCAGGGGAAACGTAGCCCGTGCTAACGCCCTTCATAGCTTCGCATATCTGACCTTTAAGCGCCTCGACGTCCTCTGCCTCAAAATCAAAATTGATAACTCCGACGTAGCCTGCGCCGATATCCTTGCTTTCGATAACGTGTATCCGCGCCTTCTCGTATATCTCTGCCGCCTGCTTTGCCGCCATAATTATATTGGAGTTATTGGGGAAAACGAATATATGCTCCGCGCTTATTCTGTCGAACGCCTCGATAAATTCCGAGGTGGAGGGGTTATTGGTCTGTCCGCCCGAAATTATCTCGTCAACGCCGAAGGACTTAAACGTTTCGGCGATACCCTCGCCCGTGCATACGGAAACGATACCGTATTTCTTCGTTTGGCGCTTTTCCTCTTTTTTTATCGTTTCGTTATGCTGAAGCGACATATTTTCTATCTTAAGGCTCACGAATTCGCCGTATCTGTGGCAAAATTCGAGAACACTCTCGGGGAATTTGGTGTGCACGTGTATCTTAACGATGCTTCCGTCCATAAACGATACGACGCTGTCGCCTATCGTGGAAAGGAAATCCGTAATAACGGCGCAATCGAAGTTTGATACGTCGACTTTGCTGTTTTGAAGCTGTAATAAAAGCTCCGTGCAATAGCCGTAGGTCATCTCGCTGTCCGCGTTAAACGCCGAGGTGTCGATAGCTTTATGCTGCGGTTTTGACGTAGCGGGAGATGCTACTATTTCTTCGCCCGAAAGTACCTTATCAAAGCCCTCCGCGATAAAGAACAGTCCCGCACCGCCGCTGTCGATAACTCCCGCCTCTTTCAAAACGGGCAAAAGCTCTGGGGTTCTCTGAAGGGAATCGTTCATCTCCTTTTTCAAATCGGAGAAAAGCTCCCTTATATCCTTATATTCGCCCGCCGACGCCGCAACCTTTTCCACAGCCTCTCTTGCGACCGTAAGTATCGTGCCTTCCGTAGGCGTGAGCACCGCCTTGTACGCCTGTGCAACGCCCGTCTGCAAAGCCTTGCCGACTACCTCTACGTCCGCTCTCTCGCAATTTTTAAAGCCCTTGGCTATTCCGCTGAAAAACTGCGAAAGAATAACTCCCGAGTTTCCTCTTGCGCCCATAAGCATACCGTGGGCAAAGGCTTCAACGACGGAGCAAAGACCGCTTTCAGAGTCTATATCGGACATCTCCGCGATGCCGCCGTCGATAGTCATATACATATTGTCGCCCGTGTCGCCGTCGGGTACGGGGAAAACGTTTAAGTTATTGACGGCGTCTACGTTTGCCTGCAGGTTTGCGGCGCCGCCCATAGCCATCTTTGCAAATAAAGCGCCGTCAAGCTCTCTCGCGCCTTCCGAATCAAGTTCCACATCAAGTATCGTCATAGCTTAACGTTCCTTTCCGATAAAGAATATCGCCAAAGTACCGGGGCCTGCGTGGCTTCCGATGACCGTTCCGATATTTACCGTCATTTCTACGGTAACGCCGTATTTTTCTTTTACCATATCCGCCAAAAGCTTTGCGTCGTTTTCGCAATACGCGTGGCAGATGAATACGGGGCCTTCGTTTTTGTTTACCGCAAGCTCACCTATTTTGTCGCAGAGCGCCGCTATCGCCGCCCTTCTGCCTCTTGCCTTGGTGACATTTACGAGCTTACCGCGTCCGTCCATGTGAAGCACGGGCTTGATGCCGAGAAGATTTCCCACGAATGCTACCGTGGGGCTGATTCTTCCGCCTCTCTTTAAATATTCGAGGTCGTCAACAGTGAACCAATGGCAAATATTTCCCTTTATGCCGTCGATATATTCCGCAAGCTCGTCAATACTCATACCCTCGTCGCGCTTTTTCGTGGCAAGCCAAAGAAGCAAGCCGTAGCCCGCGGACGCGCATAAGCTGTCAACGCATACGAATCTGCGCTCGGGGAACTGCTCCGAAAGCTCACGCGATGCGAGCACCGACTGGCTGTAGGTCGTAGAAAGCCCTGACGAAAAGCCGATATATAAAACGTCCTTTCCCTCGCTTGCGCTCTCTCCGAAGTAAGCCTTGAAATTTTCAGTATTGAGCGCGGCAGTCTTTGCGATGTCGCCCTTTTTCATTCTCTCGTAAAATTCGTCCGTAGGAATATCGTTGTCTTTGTAAATTTTATTCTCACCCACGAAATTAAATGTGATAAAGTTACACTTTATACCCCACTTTTCAAGCACTTCGGGTGAAATGTCGCACGCGGAATCCGCGTATATTACGTAATCGCTCATAAGCTCCTCCTATTTTGATTTTTCGGTTATATTTTCCGTCATTCTTTTGAGAACGGAATAAAATACCGCAAGCTCCTCCATCGAGATACTGCCTCTGACCTTGTTTTGTTCCTCTATACCTATTTTCGAAAAATTCTTCGCTATCTCTCTGCCCTTATCGGTAAGAACTATCTTCGCGTTGTATCTCTTGCCTTCGATTTCGTTATAGCGGACTATGTCTTCCTTGCAAAGCTTATCTATCTCGCGCGAAACGAGCGAGCGGTCGTTGCCGTTCTTTCTCGCTATCTCACTTGCCGTAAGCCCATCGGGAGAATCGACTAGGGAATATATCATAAAAATGTGTACGCCCTTTACGCCTATTCGCCTTGCTTCCGCGCTTTCCATAGCCTTAATGTACTTGTCAAGGCTGTGTATCCCCACAACGAAATCGTAAAACCTTTCGCCTTTCATAAAGACTCCTTCTGAAATGTTGATTTGTCAACATCGGGTATTATACCACCAAAAAGTTTACTTGTCAACATT
>JAZRTW010000219.1:0-7785 GCA_045652265.1 Eubacteriales bacterium
GTATTCAATCAGTTTAAAAAGGCGACGGGCCTTACCATAATGGAGGGCTTTGGTCAGACCGAAACTACGCTTTCCATCGCAAACTTCGTCGGTTCTACTCCCAAGATAGGCTCTATGGGAAGACCCAGCCCGCTTTATGACGTAGCGGTGCTTGATCCCGACGGAAACGTATGCAAGACGGGCGACACGGGCGAGATATGCATCAAGGTCGGCGACAAAGCGCCCTGCGGACTCTTTATCGGCTACTACCTAGACGAAGAAAAGACAAAGGAAGTTTGGCACGACGGCTATTATCATACGGGCGACCAAGCGACGATGGACGAGGACGGATATCTTTGGTATGTCGGCCGTATCGACGACGTCATCAAGTCTTCGGGATACCGTATCGGCCCGTTTGAGATAGAAAGCGTCATAATGGAGCTTCCGTACGTGCTTGAGTGCGCCATCACTCCCGTACCCGACGAGGTCAGAGGTCAGATAGTCAAGGCTACCGTCGTTTTGGTAAAAGGCACGGAGGGCACGGACGCTTTAAAGAAGGAAATACAAGAGTACGTCAAGACGCACACCGCTCCCTATAAGTATCCGAGAATAGTCGAATTCGTCACCGAGCTTCCCAAGACCATAAGCGGTAAGGTAAGACGCGTGGAGATTCGCAAAAACGATATGGAGAAACTTAATAAGTAAAAACGAAAAGCAGGATAGGGATAGTTCCCGATTCCTGCTTTTCTCAACCATTGGTTGAGAAAAGTTCGGGGTTTTTTGAGACGAAGGCTTTATAGTTCGAAAAAAATAGTGTATAATATACTCAAAGCATATAAAATTTTCACGAAAGAAGCGTACGAAGATGATAAATGCCGAAAAAATCAAAGAGTTAAGAATACGCCGCGGATTTTCACAGAGAGAGCTTGCGAAGTTACTTGGTGTAAGCGACAGAGCGGTTTCGAAATGGGAGCGCGGTTATTCACAGCCGTCCGCTACGCATTTGATAGAGCTTACGCGGATATTTGACGTCGACGCGGAGGAGTTTTTGCCTACGGCACGGGCTAAAACGAAAAGCGAAGCAAGGGGAATGAAGTCTCTCACGGAGCTTTACAAGATAGGTAGAGGCCCGTCAAGCTCACATACTATGGGACCCGAGCGTGCCTGCAAGGATTTTTTGAAGAAGTATCCCGATATTGACTTTGCACACATTATCTTATACGGTTCTCTTGCAAAGACGGGCAAAGGGCACGGAACGGACAGAGTTGTGGAAAAAACGTTTTATCCTATTCCCTGCAAGGTGGAGTTTGATTACGCTAAAACGGATATACCGCACCCGAATACGATGGAAGTATCGGGTTTTAAGGACGGCAGGGAGATCGCAAAAACTACGGTGATGAGCATAGGCGGCGGAAGTATTTTATACGAAGGGGAGAGCCGAAGCGATACTCCTGACGTATACGATATGCATACGTTTTGCGATATAGCAAAATATTGCAAAGAAAATTCGCTTCGCCTGTGGGAGTACGCGCTTGAAAAAGAAGCGCCTGACTTTTTCGGGTATATGGAAAATGCGTGGGAGATGATGAAGAGCTGTATTCGCCGAGGCATCGAGGATGAAGGAGTTTTACCCGGAGGGCTTGACGTAAAGAAAAAAGCAAAGTCTCTGTATCAAAGCGAGCATATAGACGAAAGCGCCGAAACTCGCGAAAACCGTATGGTGTGTGCGTTTGCGTTTGCCGTGGGAGAGCAAAACGCGTCGGGTGAGCAGATCGTAACGGCTCCCACCTGCGGCGCGGCGGGGGTAGTGCCTGCGGTGCTTTACTACCAACAGCAGAAAAACAAGTATAGCGACGAGCAGATAGTAAAGGCGCTTATCACGGCGGGAATCGTCGGAAATTTAATTAAAACCAATGCGTCCATATCGGGTGCGGAGTGCGGATGCCAGGCGGAGATAGGAAGTGCCTGTTCGATGGCGGCAGCAGCTTTAGGAGAGCTTTTTTCGCTTGAAGTTGACAAGATAGAATACGCCGCCGAGATTGCGATCGAACATCATTTGGGGCTTACTTGCGATCCGATCTGCGGACTCGTGCAGATACCGTGTATAGAGAGAAATTCCGTGGCGGCGATGCGCGCGATAAATGCCGTAAGCCTTGCAAGTTTTTTGTGGGATTCGCGTAAAATATCATTCGACAGTGTTATCAAAACTATGAAAGAAACGGGGCACGACCTTCATTCTTCATACAAAGAAACCTCCGAAGCCGGCCTTGCAAAGCTTGCGTTTTAACATTTTTTATTAACGCTTGACAAGCGCCGGAGAACTAACTATAATGAGCTTGAAAGAGAGGGAAATTTTATGGAAAAAATAATTGCTGCAGTAGACAAGCACCGCGAAATGATACTTGAAGCGGAAAGATATATCTGGAAAAATCCCGAAACGGGTTACAAAGAATACAAGACCTCTGCGTATATGGAAAAAAAGTTCCGTGAGTTCGGATATGAAGTTAAGAAAGCGGACGAAATAACGGGCTTTACGGCGGAGATAGATACGGGCAGAGAGGGCGCAACGCTTTTGATTTTAGGCGAGCTTGATTCCATAATCTGCCCTGCACACAAGGAGGCTGACGCCGAAACGGGCGCGGTACACTCTTGCGGACACAACGCACAGTGTGCTACGCTTTTGGGTATTGCCGCAGCTTTGAAAGAGCCGGGCGTGCTTGACGGTTTTTGCGGTAAGATACGCCTTTGCGCAGTTCCCGCGGAGGAGCTTCTTGAGATAGAGTACCGCTCCGAGCTTAAAGCGGCGGGTAAGATAAAATATTACGGAGGAAAGCCTGAATTTTTGTACAGGGGCTATTTTGACGGTGTAGATCTTGCGTTTATGATGCACACGGCGAGTATATTTGCGGTAAGGCCTGCCGGCTCGGTCGGTTGTATTGCGAAGAACGTTGTATACAAGGGCAAGGCGGCTCACGCGGGAAGTTCCCCCTGGAACGGTACGAACGCGCTTTATGCGGCGACCTGCGGTATAAACGCCGTTAATGCTATAAGAGAGACCTTTTCCGAGCCCGAGTACATACGCGTTCACCCCATAATCACGCACGGCGGAGATATGGTAAACGCGGTTCCCGAAACGGTAAGGCTTGAAAGCTACGTAAGAGGAAGTACGTTTGCGGCGATCGAGAAAAATAACAGAAAAGTAAACCGTGCTCTTACTGGCGCCGCACTCTCGCTCGGTGCAAATATAGAGATAATAGATATTCCCGGATACGCTCCCGCCATATACGATGCGGGAATGATAGCGGCGACAAAAGATGCGTTTGACGTAATTTGCAAAGGGGAAACGTACTATACTTTAGATGCGAAGGGAACGGGAAGCACGGATATGGGCGACCTTTCATGTGTAATGCCCGTCGTGCAACCTTATGCCGCAGGCTCGTCGGGTACCAGCCACGGCGCAGATTATCAGATAGCAGATCCCGAAAAGGCGTGCGTTTTAAACGCAAAGTGGCAGCTTGCCACAGCAAAGCTCCTGCTTCAAAACGGCTCGGAAAGAGCTAAAAAGATAGTTGCTGAATACAAGGCTCCGTTTAGCTCGAAGGAAGAATATTTTGCATATCTTGACAGTTTTAACACGCTCGGAAACAGAATTACGTATAACGACGAAGACAAGACGGCAAAAGTAATACTTTAAAAAGAAAAGCCACAGTTGCAAACGCGCAACTGTGGCTTTTCTTTTATTCAAGGCAGGACATAACGTCCTTTTCGAACTCGATTGCGATATTTCCGCCGCCGCGGCTGTCGTACCAACGGCTGTTTCGAAGGTAAATCGCGGTTATCTTGTTTTCGGGGTCTACCCAGAAGTGCGTGCCGTAAGCACCGCTCCAGCCGTAAGAGCCTACGGGTAAAACGTCCTCTTTGTCAACGACTCTTACGCCGAGTCCCCAAGACGATACGGGATCTCTGCCGGGAGTTTTCGGGGGTATGAGAGGCGTTCTCATTTTATCTATTTTTTCGGGCGATACTATTTTTACGCCGCCGAGCGCACCGCCGCCAAGCAGCATTTGTGCAAATTTTGAGTAGTCGGAAAGCGTCGATGCAAGACCGGCGCCCGCACAGGTATACGTTTCGGGAAATCCTTCGAACGTACGTCGGCCGAGATCTACTGCAGCAAGCTTGCGCGCCGCCATTCTGTCAGTCATGGTTATAACGCGGCTCCACTGCTCGTCGGTGAGGTTATATCCGGTATCCTTCATACCCAAGGGATCGAATATGTACTTTTTCAAGAAATCCTTATACGCCATACCGCTTTGAAGCTCAATTATTCTTGCTACCGTGTCAAACGATGAGTAAGCGCAGTACGCACTGTAGCTTTCGGGTTCGTACGCAAGGGGACGGGCCGCGCAATAATCGACCATTGTCCCGAGCGTTTCGTACGCTTCATCGGGTTTTTGCGCTTCAAGCTTAAGTCCTATTTCAGTTGCTGCCATCATACCGCTTGCGTGAGACAGCATATGCCATATACGAAGCGGGACGCCGCTTTTTTTGCCTGCCGTAACTTCTCCGTCTTTCATTTCGGCTACGTACATAGTTTCAAATTGAGGTAAATATTTACAAACGAGGTCATCCGTATCAAAAAGTCCCATTTCCTCCGCAACGAGTGCCGCAACGGCCGTAACGGGCTTCGTCATAGAAGCCATACGGAATATAGCGTCGTGCTTTATAGGCTCTTTGGTGAGAACGTTTTGGTATCCCGCTTCAAGTTTGCAGAGCGTTTTTCCGTCCTGACATACCACAAGCTGTGCGCCGCCCACTTTCCCGAGCGCAATATTTTCCGAAAGGCGTGTTTTCAAAACAGAATTTAATTTTTCCGCGTTTAACTTTTTCATATTTTAAGCTCCTGTTTATTAGCTTTATACACCGCTATTTTAGCACAAATGCCTGCCAAAAGCAATACACACTTGAAGCCGCGGCGCTTTTTTGGTATAATAAAGTACAGAAAATGATTTTTATTAAGAAAAGTTAAGAATTCTCATTGATATATATTAAGAATCGTGCTTTATGATAATAGCGGAGGTGAAAAATATGAACGTATTGGTCGTAGACGACGATAGGGAGATAGTTGACAGTATATGCATTTTCCTTTCGGCAGAGGGCTATAAGGCGCTCAAGGCTTATGACGGAATCGAGGCGCTCGATATATTATCGGAAAACGAAGTGCATTTAATGATACTTGACGTTATGATGCCGCGCCTTGACGGGATAAAGACTCTTATGAAACTGCGCGAGTCAAGGAATATTCCCGTCATACTTCTTTCCGCGAAAAGTGAGGATACGGACAAGATATTCGGACTTACGGCGGGCGCGGACGATTACGTCACAAAGCCCTTTAATCCGTCCGAGCTTATGGCGAGAGTGCGCTCGCAACTGCGAAGATACACGACTCTCGGCTCTATCGGAAAGCAAAACGGTCAAATAGTTATCGGCGGGCTTTCGGTTGACACGGAGAGTAAAACGGTAAAGGTGGACGGAGAAAGTGTAAGGCTCACGCCCATAGAGTATAAGATACTTGAGCTTCTCGTTCGAAACAGAGGGCGCGTATTTTCCGCAGAGGACATTTACCAAAACGTGTGGAACGAGCAGACTGCCGTGGGCGATAACACTATCGCGGTGCACGTAAGGCACATAAGGGAAAAGATAGAGATAAACCCCAAAGAGCCCAAATATTTGAAGGTCGTTTGGGGAATAGGCTACAAAATAGACTAAAGGAGAATTATCAATGAGAAAAATAATATATTCGCGCGTACTGAAGACAGTCGCGGTGCTGCTGTTTTGCGCGTGTATCGTGCTCGCTGCGCTGATCGGTGCGGAAGGTGTAGTTACTTTTTATCACCAAGAGGAGCACGTATACTCCTCGTATGAAAGCGATTTTTCGCAGTCGCGGTACGTATCAATGCTTTTAAATGAGCCCGAATGGACGCTCGTTAGTGCATATCACGATGCCATTCCCGATGATATGAGGCATTCCGAAAGAGTAAAATTCGTAAAGGAAAACGCCGGAATAATAGCGGAAAGCGTAAAAGAACGTTTCGATGATTTCTATTACGATGATAAGCTCAACTATTACGTCGAGTATAACGGCACGGTGATAACCAACTGCGGCGCAAAAAGCGCCGAAGAGCTTATGGTGGGCGACTGCTACTCATACGTAAAAATAGATGCGGCGGGAAACGTCGACAGATGGTATACGGGCGCATATAGCAGTTGGTACTTAGAGGAAATTATAAGCTACGATACAAAAAACACGATCACCGTAAGCTGTAACGTAAAAGAAGACGTAATAAACAAATACGAGGCAATATGGGAAAAACAGGAGAAGATCGTAATAGACACCGTGCTTCACACGGCAATTTTTGCGTTTGCGGCGATACTTTTACTCGTGTACCTTATCTGCGTATGCGGTAAGAATAAAGACGGCGAATATAAAAATATGTGGGTTGACAAGATATGGCTTGAAGCGCACCTTGTTTTTGTGGGTGTTGCCGGATTTTCTGCCGTTTTGCTTTGTGCGAATATGATAGATGCGTATATCGCCAACCGTAATGCGCAAATTGCCCTTTCCGTTATAGGCACGGCGGCGGGCGCGGCAAGCTTTGTTATTGTAACGTCGATTCTTTCCGTGGTGCGAAACATCAAGACGGAAAGATTTTTAAAGACGAGTATCATCATTCGCGTTCTTACTTGGATATGGCGCGTGTTTGTTAAGATATTAAAGTGGATATGGAGAAAAACGAAGGCGTCTTTCAAGGCGGTGAAAAAAGCGCTTTCGCTAAAAACGGGCGCTATCGTTATCCTTATGCTTTTTGTTTACACCGCGATGATAGGCGCTTTGGGAATAATTACGTACCAATCGCCGATAGGGCTTATACTTGCCATTTTGCTTTTCTTATTCGCGTGCATTGTCGTTGCTTACAGAGCAAAAGACCTTGACGATATAAAGAGGGGCGCAAGAGAGATAAGGGGCGGCAATACGGGCTATAAAATAGCCGAAGTAAAGAGCGAGGATATGAAAGCCCTCGCAGAAGACGTAAACGATATCGCAAAAGGCCTTGACGAGTCCGTGGCGGCAAAGGTCAAGGCGGAAAGAATGAAATCCGAGCTTATCACTAACGTGTCGCACGACCTGAAGACACCCATAACGTCCATAATAAGCTATGCGGAGCTTCTTGCGAAGACTGAGGGACTTTCCGAGGAAGCAAAGGACTACGTTGCAGTTATAGCAAAAAAGGGCGAAAGGCTCAAAAAGCTCACGCAGGACCTATTCGACGTATCGAAGGCTCACAGCGGAAACGACGAAGCCGTACTTGAAAGACTTGATGCGTCCTTGCTTATCGAGCAGTCGCTTGCCGAGCACGAGCGTGAAATACAGAGCTCGGGATTTGTGTTCTGCACGCAGGTACAGAAAGAGCTTTATATCCTCGCCGACGGACGTAAAATGTCGCGTGTTTTGGGTAATCTCATAGACAACGTCTTGAAATATACTTTAAAAAGCACACGCGTATTTATTACTGCCGCCGAGAAGGACGGAAAGGTTGAAATAGAGTTTAAAAATGTCTCGGCTTTTCCGCTTGACTTTGACGCAGAGGAGATAACGGGAAGATTTGTGCGCGGCGACAGTTCAAGAACGACGGAAGGAAACGGACTCGGTCTTGCCATCGCAAAAAGCTATACCGAGCTGTGCGGCGGTAATTTCGAAATAGAGCTTGACGGTGATGTGTTTAAAGTAAGACTTACGTTTAAAAAACT
>JAZRTW010000220.1:0-2888 GCA_045652265.1 Eubacteriales bacterium
CGTGTTTCACACGTCGTTTTTTATTTTAGGTGGGAGCGGGTGGATTCGGAAGCCCGTCAAAAAACAGTCCGGTGGACTGTTTTTTAGGGCGTGGGACTTTCGCTTTGTTTGCGCGAGAGCAAAATGCGGGGTGTGTGTTTCACACGTCGTTTTTTATTTTATGCGGGAGCGGGTGGATTCGGAAGCCCGTTCAGAAAAACAGTCCGGTGGACTGTTTTTTAGGGCGTGGGACTTTCGCTTTGTTTGCACGAGAGCAAAATGCGGGGCGTGTGTTTCACACGTCGTTTTTTATTTTAGGTGGGAGCGCGGGACAGTCTCTCCGCGCTATCATCTTCCTATTATAAATGTATACACCATATTTTTAATAAAAAAGTGAAATAGGTATTGAAAAAAATATTATTTCGTGGTAAAATCAAGATAATTATAATTGTATTTTTGAATTTTTTGAAATTTCGCAAAAAAATTAATACAGTTTGGTTCAAGCAAAGGAAAGGTAAGAAAATGAGTTTAAAAACATTGCTATACGTCGGCAAACGTATTTTGCTGGCGTTACTGACAGTCTGGGTAGTTATTACCGTGACGTTTTTCGTTATGCACGCAGTGCCCGGAGATCCGTTTACAAGCGAGAAAGCTTTGCCCCAAGCGGCAAAAGACCGTCTCGAAGAGAAGTTTGGCTTAAACAAGCCTCTTCACGAGCAATACTTCAGCTATTTAAGCGACGTAGTTACGGACTTCGATTTCGGTCCTTCGCTCAAGAAGGACGGAATGATGGTTCAGGATATAATTGCCAACGGCCTTAAGACATCGGCTAAACTCGGCGTTATCGCCGCCGCGATAGCCGTAGTGATCGGTGTCGTTCTCGGTGCTGTTGCCGCTTTGCGCCGCAATAAGTTTATTGACCGCGTCATTATGGTCGTAACGACGGCTTTCGTGTCGATACCGTCGTTTATTATGGGTACGCTGCTGCTTTACCTGTTCGCCGTTACGCTGAACCTTGTTCCCGCAAACGGCGCTTCCACCGCAGGCCTTATACTGCCCGTAATCACGCTCTCTTTGAGCCCTATGGCACACATTACTCGTCTTACGCGTTCATCTATGCTTGACGTTCTCGGTCAGGATTATATCCGTACGGCAAAAGCGAAGGGCGTTTCGGGCGTCAAAATCATTTTCGGTCACGCTCTCAAGAACTCGCTCATACCCGTTATCACGTATCTCGGCCCGATGCTCGCTTACATAGTTACAGGCTCTCTCGTCGTCGAGCAGATATTCGCAGTTCCCGGTATCGGACGCTCTTTCGTAAGCAGTATCACGAACCGTGACTACACACTTATTATGGGTACTACCATCGTTTTGGCTACTTTGATAGTCGTTATGAACCTTATAGGCGATATAATGTATAAGGTAGTAGACCCCCGCATCAAGTTGGATTAAGGAGGAAGAAGCAAATGAAAAAGAACGCATTCAGTATGCATCTTGACGTGGATTCATTCCTTCCCGCAACCGACAAAGAAAAGGAATATATGGTGCAGATGCGCCCCGCATCGACTTTCTTTAAAGACGGCGTAAAGCGCCTTCTTAAAAATAAAGTGGCAACGGTAAGCTTCTTCGTTATCGTCGCTATCGTTCTCACGTCCGTATTTTTGCCTATGTTCTGGCCTTACGGCTACGACCAGCAGCTCGGCAACTCTCTTTACGGAGTTGACGCTTCGTATAACAACCTCGCACCCTTTAAGCTCGGCTCTACCGAGAGATTCGAGACTTTAGGCACGGCGGAAATTCATTACGTTCAATTCACGGACAAGGAAAGCGCCGAGCAGTTTTTGGCAAGCTATAAGAACGCCGACGGCACGTTCAAGGGCGTTGAAGAATTCGCAAAGCTCGCAGAGGGCTCAAGCGGTAAGTACACTTACAAGCCCGCCGCAACAAGTGATACGTTCGGAGCAAACGCCACGGAAAACGACTGGATATGGGAGACTAAAGGTATCTCTCACAAAGCAGTAAGAGTTTCGGGAGATGCAGCCGTAATCGAATCAAGAAACGGAAAGTATTTTCACGTTATATGCGTAAACTCCTTTGCAGGCGGCAAGGCCGTATTCCCTCACATATTCGGTACGGACTCCCACGGCCGTGACTATCTTATCCGTATAGTTTACGGAACGAGAATCTCTCTTTTAGTAGGATTTTTTGCAAGCATAATCGTCCTTGTTATCGGTATGCTCGTCGGCTCTATCGCCGGCTACTGCGGCGGCAAGGTTGACCTTATAATAATGAGAATAGTAGATATCATATATTCGCTTCCCGATATGCTTATGGTCATTTTGCTTGCTTCGGTTATGAAGCTCGTGCTTGGA
Source organism: Eubacteriales bacterium (assembly GCA_045652265.1). Lineage (GTDB taxonomy): Bacteria > Bacillota > Clostridia > Oscillospirales > CAG-272 > CALCTE01. The sequence goes on from JAZRTW010000220.1 coordinate 2,352, forward strand.
CCCATCATAGAGGGAACGATACTCGCAGACCTCGGAAGCAATATGATAAGCTTATTTATAGTGTTCGCGCTTCTTTATTGGGTATCTATGTCCCGTCTTATCCGTGGACAGATACTTTCTCTTCGCGAGCAGGAGTACGTGCTTTCTGCACAAGCCTCGGGCGCAAAGAGTCCTTGGATCATAAGAAAGCACCTCATTCCCAACTGTATAAGCGTAATTATCATTTCGACAGCACTTCAGATACCCAGCGCTATCTTTACCGAGAGCTATCTTTCATTCCTCGGACTCGGCGTAAACGCACCTATGCCCTCTCTCGGTTCCCTTGCTTCCGATGCGCTTGACGGTATCTCCACGTATCCTATGCGTCTGCTTATACCCGCGATAGTTATCTCATTGATCGTTCTTTCGCTCAACCTCTTCGGCGACGGTCTTCGCGACGCGTTTGACCCGAAGCTCAATAACTAAAGGAGGGCGAAGAAATGGCTTTATTGGAAGTTAAAAATTTACGTACCAGCTTTTTCACCGATGCGGGTGAAG
>JAZRTW010000221.1:0-4581 GCA_045652265.1 Eubacteriales bacterium
CGGCGCGTCGGTCATTCCGATATCCACGGGCAATACTCCAAAGCAGATACAGGTAATGCAGGATTTCGGTTCTACCGTGCTCTGCTGTACGCCGTCTTACGCGCTCTACATCGCCGAAACCATCGAAAGTAAGGGCATCGACGTATCAACTCTCAAATTAAAGCGCGGTATTTTCGGCGCGGAGCCTTGGACGGAAAATATGAGAAGAATGATCGAGGAGAAGCTTCACATAAAGGCGTTCGATATCTACGGACTTTCCGAGATAGTCGGGCCCGGCGTTGCCTTCGAATGCGAGTGCCACGCAGGCCTTCACGTAAACGAGGACAACTTTATCCCCGAAATAATCGACTCCGAGACGGGAGAGGTGCTTCCCGACGGCGTTGAAGGCGAGCTCGTTTTCTCCTGTATCACGAAGAAAGCGCTTCCTCTTCTTCGCTACCGTACGCACGATATAGCGACGATAACGCACGAAAAGTGCGCTTGCGGAAGAACTCTCGTTAGAATGTCAAAGCCTATGGGCAGAAGTGACGATATGCTCATAATAAGAGGCGTAAACGTATTTCCTTCTCAAGTCGAGGGCGTACTTATGAAGTTTTCGCAGGTCGCTCCCTTCTATCAGCTCGTCGTAGACAGAATAAACAACCTTGACGTACTTGAAATAAGAGTCGAGATGACGGAGAGTATGTTCTCCGACGAGATAAAGAAGATAGAGCAGACGAAGAAAGCGATAAAAGCGGCGGTCGAATCAATCCTCGGCATTTCGGCAAACATAGTTTTGGTAGAGCCTCACAGCCTTGAACGAAGCGAGGGCAAGGCAAAACACGTAATAGATAAACGAAACGTAAAATAAGGAGGGCGCATTATGTTTTCGAAGCAGATATCGGTTTTTGTGGAAAACAAAAAGGGAAGACTTGCAAAGATACTTGCATCTTTGAAGGATAACGGTATAAATATACGGGCTCTTTGCCTTGCGGACACTCAAAATTACGGAATACTTCGATTTATCGCCAGCGACACCGAAAAGGCACAGGGCGTTTTGAAAAACGAGAAGATGATGTTCAACGTATCCGACGTACTCACCGTAAGAATGGAGGACGAGGCGGGAAGCCTTTGCGAGATACTTTCGGTTTTAGCTTTGGGAGATATTGACGTTGAATATGCTTACGCTTTCGTTTCCAAAAATGAAAACGAGGCAATGGCGGTAATAAGAACGAGCGACGATAAAGCGGCGGCAGACGTCTTAAAGAAAAAAGGCTACGCTTGCCAAAAGGGATAAAATAAAACAAAAAATGACTGCGGCGCACACCGCAGTCATTTTTTATGCGTTTATTCGGTTCGAAGCGCGATAACGGGGTCTTTGTTTGCCGCAAATTTCGCGGGGATAAGACCTGCGATAAATGTCAGGATCATACTTATTGCCACGAGGATCACGGCGCCCTCGACGGGTAAAGATGCGCTCAAAATTTCAATTCCCGTAAAGTAGTGTAAAATTAGATTTATGGGTATCAGCAACAAAAGCGTCACCAAAATACCGATGAGTCCCGCCGCAAAGCCTACGCTTATCGTCTCTGCGTTGAACACTCTTGCGATATCCTTCTTGGAAGCGCCTATGGAACGGAGTATACCTATCTCCTTCGTGCGCTCCAGAACGGAGATATAGGTGATTATTCCGATCATAATGGAAGATACGATAAGTGATATCGCAACGAATGCGATAAGCACGTAGGATATGGCGCTTATAACCGTTGAGACGGAGGACATCAAAAGCCCTACGTAGTCGGTATAGCTTATCTTATCGTCCTCGTTTTCTTCGCCGATCGAGTCGTTATATTCTTTTATTATCCTTGCTATCTCGTCCTTGTCTTCAAACGTGGAGGTGTATATATTTATCGCCGAAGGATGCGCCTTGTCTACGTTTCCGAGAAGTTTCATTACGTCGTCGTAGCTTCTTTCGGAGCGGTTTTTGGGCATATACGAATCGTAAATCGCTACCCACTCGTCAGTCGTGTAGGCGGTCATTTCTTGTCTAAACATCATAACGAGATTTTCTTTCGGCACGGCGGCAAGTGCATCTTGAGTTTGCTTCGTGTATTCTGCGGCTATCTTTTCCATAGCACCGCTTAAAGCGTAGCTTCTCACCTCGTCGTCGGAAAGTCCGTTTATATATTCTTCCACAGACGTTACGTCCTCGATGCCCATATCGTTTTTGTAGGATTCGAGCATTGACGCGCGAAGCTCTTCTACGGTTATCGACGAAACGTATTCCATCGCCGTGCTTTCGAGATATTCCTTCGTCGGCGTGGTCTTAATTCCGAAATATATCTCGTAGAGCCCGCCTTCGTCAAGCGTGTCGAGGTAAGTTTTTATCTCTTCCTCTTTGACCGAGTCGGGCATGTTTTTATCTTCTTCCGTCTCAAACTTAAGATTGTTTATAACGTCTACTTCGGGATTTTCCTTTTGCGCTTTTATCATCTCGCTTCCTTCGACTTTTTCTAAAAGCACGTCCGTAAGTGCGCCCGTGTAGCCGATGGTGCCGCTAAGCATTCCCGCAACCGCATCGTCGGAGGGGCGAACTATAGCGGAGATTTTAACGTTTACGGCGTTTTCCGATGAATAAAGATACGAAAGTCCTGCGTCGCTTTCGCGCAGATCAACGTAACCGTCCGTTTGCTTTTGGTAGCTGTCGGAGGGGAGTATTATCTTGAATTCAAGCCCGATAAGCTCGTCGTAAGACCACTGTCCGAGATTTTCCGTATCAACCTGCTCGCTCTTCATAGCGTCTGCCATACGCTTGCTTATCTCGTCTGCCGTCTGCAGACCGAGAGAATAAAGTGCAAGGTCGCTTATCTCGTTGTTTTTGTTGACTATGAGAATAGCTTCGCCGTGTCCCGTAGGCCAGTCGCCTGCGATTACTTCGTATTGCTCCTTCAAAATGGGGTTTATAAGCTCTCCGTTTTTTCCCGTAAGGAGCTGTTCCCATACGTTATAGCCCGTAAAGTAACTTGCCATGGGATTTGAGCCCATATCGAAGGCGCTTATGTTTATACCCATATCGCCGTAGACCTTTTCCATAAGGCTCATTACGTCTGCCTTGACGATCTTACCGTCGGGGTCTTTCACGTATACGTCCATTACGGTATCGTATCTGTACTGCACGGCACTTGCGTATTTTTTGAATTCCTCGCTTGAGTCGAGAAATTCTTTAAAGCTCTTTAGGTTGTTCTTTTCCGTTTCGAGAGAGTTTGCCGTATTCATAAGCTCGTAGAGGACGGAGTTGACCTTTACCGTGTCAGTTTTTTCTTCCGCATTTTCTTCTGCACCGTCGTCATCGGGTGACGCTTCCATAAGCGCCGACATCATAGCACCCATATCGGCAGTCTCCGCTTCTATCGTTATCGGATAGGAGGAAAGAGTGTCCTCTTGCACTCTGTCGATGTAGTTTTGCACGCCCGTTGACACGGAAAGAATGAGCGCAATGCCTATTATACCTATTGAGCCCGCGAAGGATATCATAAAGGTTCTGCCCTTTTTCGTCATAAGGTTGTTTAACGAGAGGGAGAGGGCAGTGAAGAAGGACATAGACTTTTTCTTTTTGGTGTCGGGAATCGCATTTCCCTGCGCGCTTTCGTAGGGGTCGCTGTCGCTTATCACCTTACCGTCAAGAAGCTTTATTATTCTCGTCGAATAGGCTTCTGCAAGCTCGGGGTTATGCGTTACCATAATGACGAGGCGGTCTTTGGCTATCTCTTTTAAGATATCCATTATCTGTACGCTCGTCGTGCTGTCTAAAGCGCCCGTAGGCTCGTCGGCAAGCAGTATCTCGGGATCGTTTACCAATGCTCTTGCGATGGCAACTCTCTGCATTTGTCCGCCCGACATCTGATTGGGCTTTTTGTGAAGCTGATCTCCCAGTCCCACACTTTCAAGAGCTTTTTTTGCTCTGTTTCGTCTTTCGGTCTTCGATACACCCGAAAGAGTGAGCGCGAGCTCTACGTTCGAAAGTACGCTTTGGTGGGGGATGAGGTTATAGCTTTGGAAAACAAATCCGACGGAGTGGTTCCTGTAGGTATCCCAATCGCTTGCTTTGTACTCCTTTGTGGAGCGGTTTGAGATAACGAGGTCACCGCTTGTGTACCTGTCGAGTCCGCCGATGATGTTAAGAAGCGTGGTTTTTCCGCAGCCGGAAGGGCCGAGAACGGAAACAAACTCGCTTTTACGAAATTCAAGACTTACGCCCTGCAGCGCCTTTACTCTATCTTCGCCGAGGCCGTATTCTTTGACTATGTTTTTGAGTTTTAACATAAATCTCTCCCAAAATGTGTTTTATAAGGAAAATACTACCATACAAATATTAATTATTTATGAACACAAATAATCATTTTAAGTGATAAGAAAAAATAAAAGAAGCGAGTTTACGGTCAAAATAGAAACTTTTGTCAATAAAGGAGGAGTTTGGTCGATAAATGTCGGAATGCGAAAATTTATGCAAAAATTTATGAATTAGGCGGTATATTTTTAATAAAAAAGTGACGAAAATACCAAAAGACGAACAAAAGTGACTTGTAAATATAGAAGAGATGC